>NZ_CP043688.1 GCF_014084025.1 Borrelia sp. A-FGy1 | reverse complement strand
AAACGCAAAAGCAGCAGCAGTAACAGGAGGAATAGCCCTAAGATCCTTACTTAAAAACGGAAAGCTAGCACACAAAAATGACGCAAAAACAGCAGCACAAGCAGTAGGCCTTAACGCAAGTGGAAAGCTACTAGCAACAGCCAACAGCAAGGGAAGATCTGTTAAAAGCGGCAGCGAGAAAGTAACTGCGTGAAAGTAGCTTGCGTGAAAGTAACTGAAGTAAAAGGATCAGGAGATCAGCAGGGAGCCAAACCAGAAGACGATGCAATAAAGACAGCACTAGCCGCACTAAAGAAAATCAAGGACGTAGCAGAAAAGCAAGGCATTAAGCTAGCAGAAGCAAGCGGTGCAACAGTAGGCAGCACGGACAAAGACGGGGCTGCAATACTAGCAACAGAGAGCGGCGGCAAAGGACTAGCAGCAGGAGAAGCAAGCAAAGCCTTAGCAATAGTAACAAAAGTAACAGGAGAAGAAACACTAGCAGCAGTACTAGCTAGTAAAGAAGGCGACAAAGCACTATCATCAGCCGCAACAGCAGGCACAACAGCAGTATCTTTTGCTTTAGGGGGCAATGAAAACCATGTAAAAACAAAGCAGTAAAAAGCAGTAAAAAACGAAGTAAGCACAGAAAAAACAGATAATCACATAATAATACTTATACTAATTTAACAATTTAGAACAATTTAGAATTAATTTTCTAAAATTTAAAATCGACTTTCCCAAAACGGAGAGGTAGGAAAGTCGATAACAAACACTAAAAGAATTATCTATAAAAGAATTATCTATCTTTTAGTGTTATATAAATTTAAAAGAAGGTAAAAGTTCCCTTAAAATAACACTTCTACTCTATATGAAGAAATTAATCTTTTCTATATGAAGAAATTAATCTTTATAATATTTATTATGTCAATCAATAAAAACAAATTATTAATTACTAATTACCTTTAAAAAGGTGCTTTTATTTCAATTTTAAGTATTATTCAATATTTTAAAAATTCAATATTCTATATTACAAAATAGAGTGTTCATTTTTGAAGTTTTTTTATTTGTTAATTATGTTTATATTTAACTTTATGAGGATGATAGAAGGGCACTCTTTTTACAAAGTTTCTGAAGCACAAGAAGTCCTGAAAAGTAAATTCAGCTATAAAATTACAAAAAGTCATTTAAGATATAAGTTAGAAGTTCTAGAATGTTATATACGAGTGGGGAATATAATGTTAATTCCTGAAGATTTTTTAAGGTATCTAACCCTTAGCTTATTATCATTTAAAAATAATGAAAAATATAAATTCGAAATAAAAAGAGAAATTAGGGGAAAAATGCCCAAATTTAGAAAATTAATAATAAAAGAATGACAAAGTTTAAAAAATATTTTTTGTTACTCTTAGTTTTAAGTGTTAAGTTAAACTTAATATTATTTTAATATTATTTGATGTATAAATGATGTATGAATATAGAAAATAGAGAAATTCAAAAATCTTTTATTGTTACAATATTCTAACTTATTATTGTTGAGACATATTGACAAAAAATTTATTATATGATTAAATTTGACTTTAAACAAATTTCAATTGAGGAGAGGGATTATGAAAAAAGTCTTTATAAGAAAAAGTAGTTGTGTGTTAAAAAGATTTGAGTGTATTCTTAGCAATCAATTCAAGCAATTCTTTTAAATACGTTTATAGATACGTTTGTAGAGTTTTATAGAGTTTATATCTAAATAATCAAACTTATAAATATGGTGTGAGCGACTTATTGGTCGCAACTTAATGTAATTCTTCAAGTCATATCCTAATAGTTAAATATTATGGATGTGGCTTTTTAATAATCTTTTTAATAATTTAATAATAATGTTAACTTATTAAATTAGAACTAGAAATTGTTGATTTTTAATTAATTAATATTTAATTAATTTATTATATAGTACGGACTACAAGTATACTAATAGAAAATAAATTATTAATATATATACGAAAAATATAATAATTTTTATAAAATTAAAATCCTTAATATCTTTAAATATTTTTATTTTATTTTATTATTTTTAGTTTAAAAAGAAAAATTATTTTTACTATTATTTGCTATTAATTGTGCAATTGTACTAACAAAATTAATAAAATCAACAAGTCTTTTAATCATCTGATTATCGTGATTAATTTACCCTGACTCATAGACTTCTTAACAAAACTGGCTTGGAATCTTACATTTCAGTAAAAATTTTACCTAGAAAAACTAGTAACTAACTATGATATATATGATATAAGTAACTACTATGATATATATGATATAAAAGTACTTTAACTTTTCTTTAGATAAAATTTTAAAATATCAAAATCCCACTTCCTAAAATCAATAAATAAAATTAAATTTAATAATTTCTTCATTATTTTTCATTATCGATATAATAATCAATTGATAATCATTATTATAATGTAGGAATTCAAGCATTAAATTTCTACATGAATATCTTTATTATCTTATTCTCTTTATTATTGAAAGAAGATAATCACACAGAAACTAACTAATAATCCTATAGCAGTAAGTTTGTAGGCTTTGTTATTAATTAATAAATACAAAATCAAAGTAAAAATTTCAAAGAGCAAATACAAACCTTGGAAAAAAATTTCAATAGATATCAAATTTAAAATAAGCTTCTTTATTTCACTAAAAAAATATGCTATAAATACAGTTAAACAAGAATATACTATTATTAATGCCATAAATAATCCTCCGTTATTGATTAACTTAAAAAGTAAGTTTAGCTCAGCTTTATAGAAAAGCTAATTCTATTTTATTTGTAATATGTATTAATAAAAATCAATTATTTATTACTTATTAATGCTTATCAAAAAAAATGCTTATCAAAAAACAAGTATTTAAATAACTCAAACTATAAATCTTCAATAAAAGACCATTCTTATTTTTATAAAAAATGTGAAATATAAATAACTTTTTTACTTATAAAAATAAAATTTCTATTTATATTTATATTTATATTTATATTTATATTTATATTTATTTATAGATACCAATTTATAGTATAGATCCTATTTATTTAAAATAAAAACTATATTCTTATTTTTATATGAATTTTTTAAGATTTATATAAAATATAAAGACTTACAAACTTACAATTATTGATAATTTATTAAATTTATTAATAATAAAAATGTTATTAATTCTGTAGTCTAATAATTAGTGAGATATGCTTTCTTAAATAAAAACAAAATAAAAGGAGACAATTATGTCAAAGTCAAAAATGCTAAAAATAACTTCAATTCTCATTTTAATAGCATCATGTAGCATGCTACCAGCTCACTTAAAAACAAAAGTATACGATTCTTCTAATGATGCTAAAAATAAAATCGATCAGATTGTCAAAGAATCTGGACTTACCATTGAAAGTTTAAAAGAATCAAATAAGACAGGCAGCAAAGAAGTTGGTGATCCTAAAATACGAGCAGTCAAAATTAAAGTCATTGAAGTTGGCGAAAAATTTCTAAGCTCAATAAAAGAAGCTATAGAAGAATTAAAAGAAAAAGGTACTGGTAAACAATTTTCAGAAATATATCATACAATTCTAAGTGTAGCAAATTCTATGGAAAAAATTGGAATACAAAAAGCTACAGCTACTGTTAAAATGGCTGCTGATGGAAAAGCTTCTACTTCATATGAATCAATAAACAATGTTCATGAAAAACTACTTGCTAAATTACAAGTTGTTAAAGAAAAACAAAAACCTGCTGAAGAAAAAAAAAGAAGCTGAAGAAAAAAAATGAAAACTAAAAAAATAAATAAATTTAGTTTAATTTTCTAAACTAACAATAAGTAAACAATATATGCAGTTATTTGTACTCAGTACTCAAGAACTTAAAAAAGTACAAATAACTGTTATTAAAATTAAATAGGAATAGAAAAAAACAGAACCTTATAAGTTTATGCTCAAACAAAACATAAAACATCTTAAATAATTGAATTCAAATAGAAATAGCTTAATTTCAAAAAATTAAACTCTTCCAGCCTTCTCTAAAATATATAATATTTATAATTAAGGTATATAATAGATAAAACAGAAATAAATAAAACATGAAAATGGATATCTCAAACAATCTTATTGTTTTGATGTAAAATATCTTCACTATCTGGCAGTTTAGAAAATACAATAGTTTTAATAACTATTCCAGAGCTATTTATAATAAAAAATTTCCTAGCTTTAATGCACTCTAAATATGCCTTTAAAGAAATATGTTTACCAACACTAAAAAAAGCTTGAATATATTTATCACTGATTCTTCTATATCGTTCAAGCAAAAATGAAGCTACAATGTTATTACCAATTTTTAAAAATAATGGCTCTTTATATCTCAGATTTATCTTACTAGAAATAGTAAAGTAATGTCTTAAAGACACCTTATTTTTATAAAAAATAAATTTAATATACTTTGAATCCTTGCTTAACCCCTCGATATTTTCCAAACAAAGAGTCGAGCAAGAAGACATACAAGAAAACATAAAAAATAAAAAAATAAAACATTGATCGTAAAATATTTTCATAAATCCCATAAACAAAACATTTTAACTTAAAACATAACTTATTAGAATAATTAACTGCTACACATAGTTATATAAGTTATAAATAACACTATTATTTCTATAAAATATTACTATCAAGAGCATATCTAAGAGTATCTCTAGTACTCTTAAAATTAACATCAACAAATCTAGCATCATATTTAAGAGTTCCCTTAGTCCAAACTTGATAAGAATTACTATTTAATATAAAAGATAATTTTTTATAAGGATTCAAAGCTCTTAAAATAAGATCAGCATTTCTTCTATCAATATTAATATATAAAAACTTAAAATTGCCAATACTAACTACTTTAGAAATATCAATATTTCCAATGTAATTATCATCTTGGACTAGCTTCAAATAACAATTATCTAAATTCAAGCTAGAATCAAGAATAACATTTAAAAATACAGAAAAATTATTAGTAGCCTTATCTTTCTTGATATAAACTTGACTATCTGGATAAAAATAAAGAAAATAATGAGCTCTTTCTATTTTATGAAATTTTTTATCAAAAATTTCATTAATGTCTAAAGTCCTACAAGAAAAAAAACAAAACAAACAAAAAAACCTATACCTCATAACTAGATTATATTATAAAATATAAAAAGGAGAATATTTACATCTAATGAATTCTAATAAATTTAATGTCTATGTTAAAATACCTTATATTTATTCTAACTATATAATCTCAAAATATTCTGTACTACTTATCCCAGTTCCAATAATAAAGATTGCAATAGGTGAAGGACTTAAAGTATTTGAAATTGCATTTGAAGATAAGTATAAAAAATTCTCTGCTTATATTAAACCAAATAAAAAAGCCATATATATAAATGAATCAATGCCTCTTATTACTAAAAGATTTGAAATTGCAAAGCAACTAGGACATTATTTAATGCATAAACACAAAATTTTAAATCTATCAAAAATAACAGATACATTTAGTATACAAGATAACAATATGACAACAAAAGCTAACATATTTGCAACTAATTTATTAATTCCAACAACTACTCTAAAACTGAAAATACCTCAATACAAATCAATACAATATCCCCAAAGAATAATGGCAAAAGAATTTCAAGTATCTGAAAACATAATACATTTTAAGTTAAGCATGCTTAAAGATATTCATAAATTTGAAAAATTCATAAAACAAAAAAAGATACTAAAAATTAATAGCAAAAATAAAAGGAAAAACACAGAACTTTTACTCCAAAATATAGATAAACTAAAAGAATCAATTGCAATTGACTTAGAAAAAAGAGAAATCAGAAGAAAGGAAACTATAAAAAAAATATTTGAAGAGTTAGAGTAAATTGATTATCACTTAGAAAATATTTTAACTACATTTTCCATTATTCGATTAGAAATAAATAAATTATTCTTATTCTGTATAACCATGTCTAAAAAATCTTTTTTAATCAAAATCCAATTATTACCATCAATGCATATTTTATATGTAGGAAATCTTATTCCTAAAGAAAAATTTTCTTTAATATTATGTTTCTTTAAATACTTAAACATTTCTGATTTGAAAGGAGAACCTTGTACTAAGCTATATGCCAGAAGAATTTTATATAATTTTTTATTATAAAAAAAAAGCTCTTTAATATATTTCATATTTTCTCTATAGCTATCTTCCGAAAGATAAACAAAATTTTCATTTTCTCTTCCTAAAATTTCAAAATTATGCTCATGATAATTTTTTAATTTTTCATAAATTTTAATATCAAAATTTGAAATTTTAAGTTCAGGATAAACCATCAACTTTTTTAAAGTTAACAAGTCTGAATCATCTTCTTTGTCATATCCGTCTAATAAAACTGTAGAACAACTTAAAAAAAACAAAAAAATAATAAATAGATAAACAAAATTTGAAAATAATCGCATAGAGAAGCTAATTATAACTTTTTAGAAAAGTAAAGTAAATAAAATATATCTATATTTGATATAATATAAAAAGGTTGATTTAAATGAGCAATTATATACTACAGATAATCTTTATATTCTTTGGGTATATCATAATAGGAATTATATCTTTTACTATTTTTAACAAAAACTTAAGAGAAAAAATTAAGAGAAAACTTAAAAAATTAAACTTTTTATATTATTTAACTTTATTCGTATTCTTTATAATCAGCTCTAATCTATCTTATTATTTCTCAGAAAAACAATTATTAGAAAACTTAAATGATTTTGAAAAAGATTTCTTTGAAATACACAAAATAAACGAAATATTTTTAAAAAAATATCTTTCAAACCTTAAAGAACCAATAAAAATGGAATTAATGTCACAAGTGAAGCCAATATATACAATATTTAATTCTACTTTTGAAAAGTATTCAAAAAATATCAACAAATCACCAAATGACATTAAAACTAACTATAATAATTATATTAAATCAATGAATATAGACATTAAAAATAGGATTGCAATATTAGAAAAAAAAATTCTCCCAATATATAACAAATATAAACTTCCTTTTTTAAATAACAAAATATCAGACATAAGCGTTGATAAGGATGGGAATATAGTTCCCATAATCAAAGATCTAAAAGGGAAAATATCAGATTTGCTATTTTATGACAAAAGTTATAACCTAATTCCATTTAAAAAATATAAAGAATATGAAGTTAAATTTGTCCTTATTAAAAATAATAACAATTATTTTAAAGAAATACTAGACATTTACTACCTTGATTCAAACAATAGTAAAACTCCTATTGATTATTACAAAAATAATATTGATACTATTCCTTATTACATAGATTTAAAAGAAAATAAAGATAACTTCTTAAAAAGTATTAAAATTAAAAATGAATATAAATCATATATTGAAAAAAAACATAAGTTACAGGAACTAATAAAAAATGACAATTTAAATGAATTTAAAAACTTTTTAGAACAAAATCAAAAAAATTTTTCACTAAATACAATACTTTCTAATGGAAGTCCTATATTCACTTACGCTATAAATTTAAAATCAAAAAATATAATAGAGTATATGATATTAAAAAATTTTGATATTAATCTAGTAGATACAGAATCTAAAACTGTTCTTCATATTGCGATAATTAAAGAATATGATATAGATTTAATTAAATCTATAGTAGAAAAAGGAGGAAATCCAAATATAAAAGATTCTTTCAAAAAATTACCACTAGATTATGCCTCTAAAAACAGTATGCTATATCAATACCTAAAGGCTATTACAAACAAATAGCATTCAATTTTGTAGCTAACAAGATAAAAATATGCAACTACTTTAATTAATAATGTCTTTATAAAAATCTTTATTAATGATATACTTAAAACACAAATAATTAAAGGCTTTAAATAAGATTTAATTATTTAATATTTTTTATATAAAATGAATTTAACTTAAGAGTGATCAAAGGAGATTTATTATGGTTACTGCTTCAAATAAGTTTGCTATTTTGCAAAAAATTGGTAAAGCTTTCATGCTTCCTATTGCCATTATGCCAGCAGCTGGTATTTTACTAGGTATTGGAGGTGCTTTCACCAATGAAACAATGATTCAAGCCTATGGACTTGAAAATACTCTGGGTCAAGGTACAATCCTAAATACTATTTTATCAGTAATGAGAGACACTGGTGGAGTAGTATTTGAAAACTTACCATTAATATTCTCATTAGGTATTGCAATTGGACTTGCCAATGTAGAAAAAGGAGCTGCAGGTCTTGCAGGTGGTATTGGTTTCTTAGTTATGCACAAATCTATAAGCAGTGCACTTACTATAAAAGGAATAACTTCAGCAACAACTAACCCTGAATATTTAATAAAAATAGGATTAACAGAGGCTCAAGCTGTTGCAAAATCATTTGAATATACACATGTACTTGGAATGTACACTCTTCAAATAGGAGTACTTGGGGGCATGATTTCAGGATTTATTGCTGCATATCTTCACAATAAATACTATGATATTAAACTACCCCAATTCCTAGCATTTTTTGGAGGAACAAGATTTGTTCCAATAATTACAACTGCAATAATGTTAATTGTCGGTATACTACTTATTTTTGTTTGGCCACCTATCCAAAGTGTAATTGCTATGCTTGGCATGCTAGTAGAAAAGTCTGGATATTTAGGTTCATTCTTATTTGGAGCAATAGAAAGAGCATTAGTTCCAACTGGGCTTCACCACATATTCTATATGCCATTCTGGCAAACACCTCTTGGTGGAACAATGGAAATTAACGGAGAAATGGTTTCTGGAGCACAAAAAATATTTTTCGCACAACTTGCAGATCCTAATTTTTCGGGACACTTTGAAGTCACAAAGGGAACAAGATTTTGGGTTGGAAAATGGCCAGGACATGCATTTGGACTACCTGGAGCTGCTCTTGCTATGTGGTGGGTGGCAAAACCGGAACGAAAAAAAGAAATGGCATCCTTTCTTAGTTCAGTAGCATTTACATCATTCTTAACAGGAATAACAGAACCTATCGAATTTACTTTCTTATTTGCAGCCCCTATTTTATTCTTTGGGTTTAATGTTTTCATGTATGGAATGGGTTTTGTACTTATGCATCTTCTAAATGTAGGAGTAGGAGTAACATTTGCAGATGGATTTATTGACTACTTCCTTTACGGCATACTTCAAGGAAATGAAAGAACAAGTTGGATAAACATAATTTACATTGGAATACCTTACTTCTTCATATACTTCTTTGTATTTAAATGGGCTATCGTCAAATTCAATTTTAAAACTCCGGGAAGAGAAGATGATGGAGTTACTGTAACAAAAACAAGCTCAAAAAAAATACTTGAAAACTTAAGAGAAATTGCAGCAAAAACTATTGAGGGACTTGGAGGAAATTCTAATATTAAATATCATAGTGCATGTATTACAAAATTCAGAGTTGAAGTTTACGATATGAACCTTATTAAAGATGATGATTTCTTCAAAGATCTTGGAGCTAAAGGAATTATTAGGCAAAAAGAAGGATTACAAATTATATTTGGAGTTGTCTCAGATAATGTCAATACAGAAGTAGAAAAAATTATTAAAGGATTATAATTATAATAATGTAATAATGTCAATTACTTTTAATTGAAGTTACTTTTTTGTCTTGTAAATTTTTATTTTCAAATTTATTTACAAGACTGACAAATATTGTTAATATTAATTAGTCTATTTAATTAAAATTATTAATTAAATAAATCTTAATTTAACAAAAATAACTGATAAAGAGGGGGAAAATGTTATGACAACATCGTCAGGATCTATTTTCACAACATTACAAAAAGTTGGAAAAGCCTTTATGTTACCAATAGCTCTTCTACCAGCAGCTGGTATTTTGCTAGGTATTGGAGGTGCTTTTACAAATGAAACAATGATTCAAGCCTATGGACTTGAAAGAATACTTGGACAAGGAACTATAACAAGTTCAATCTTACACTTAATGAAATATACGGGAGAGATAATCTTTGCTAATTTGCCTTTAATGTTTGCCGCCGCAATCCCAATTGGGCTTGCAAAGGTTGAAAAAGGAACGGCTGCTCTTGCTGGAGTTGTTGGTTTCTTAGTTATGCATCAAACCATAAATGGAGTTTTATTTATTCAAGGAATTACTACTTCAACTGTAAACGTAGAAGCACTTAAATCCCTTGGAATGCCTGAAGTAGATGCAATTGCAAAAAGCCAAGAATATACAAATGTACTCGGTATTTTTTCTCTTCAAATGAGCGTGTTGGGAGGAATGGTAGCAGGATTTATTGCGGTATTTTTACACAACAGATTCTATAATATCCAATTACCCACATTTTTAGCTTTCTTTGGAGGATCAAGATTTGTTCCAATTATAACTACAATAGTAATGTTTGTAGCAGGTACAATTCTAACATTCACTTGGCCATTCATCCAAGGAATAATGTCTTCATTCGGAGAAGTTGTAGAAAAATCTGGGCTTTTTGGTTCATTTGCATATGGAGCAATAAAAAGATCTTTAATTCCATTTGGTCTTCACCACATATTTTACATGCCATTCTGGCAAACATCTGTTGGTGGAACAATGGAAATTAACGGAGAAATGGTTTCTGGAGCACAAAATATCTTCTTTAGACAACTTGCAGATCCTAATACTACTCATTTCGAAGTTGCAAGAAGCACAAGATTTTTCAGTGGTGAGTTCATAGTAATGATTTTTGGATTACCTGGAGCTGCTCTTGCTATGTATCATACATCAAGAAATGAGAACAAAAAAACTGTAGCTTCATTATTACTATCTGCTAGCTTTACATCAATGTTAACCGGTATTACAGAACCTATTGAATTTGCATTCCTATTCGCTGCTCCTGTTCTTTACTATTTCGTATATGTTCCCTTATTCGGGCTATCTCACCTATTAGCTCACCTTTTCAATATAGGGGTTGGTCTAACATTCTCTGGGGGATTTATTGATATGTTCCTATTTGGAATACTTCAAGGAAATAGAAAAACATCTTGGATCATGATTCCTATTATTGGAATCTTCTACTTTATAGGATTCTACTTCATCTTTAAATTTGTAATCTTAAAATTCAATCTAAAAACACCAGGAAGAGAAGATAACGAAGAAGAAATTGATGTTGCAAAACCAATAACAAGTTCTAAAAAAATAGGAATAGCAGATACAGCCAGAAAGGTACTAGAAGGACTTGGAGGGAAGAGTAATGTTACATACCTCGATGCATGTGCATCAAGACTAAGAGTAAATGTTAACAAGATAGAATTAGTAAAGTCTGCAGCCTATTTTAAAGTTCTAGGAGCAAGTGGAATGTTGAAAAAAGGCAACGCTGTTCAAATTATATTTGGTGGACTATCGGATAATATAAGAATGGAAATAGATAAAATCACATAAAAAATAAGAACATAAATAAAAAAAGAAGAGCAATTTAAAAGCTCTTCTTTTAAAATATCAAAAGAAGGAGCTAGGATATGTATAAGTATCAATACTTTTTTTCTGGAAAAGTACAAGGTGTAGGTTTTAGAGCTTTCGCGGAACAAAATGCAATTAAAATGGAAATTAAAGGATTTGTTAAAAATCTGGATGACGGAAGAGTAGAAATAGTAGCACTATTTGATAATAAAAACCAAATGGAATCATTTGAAAATACCTTAAAGAAAGGAAATGGTTACTCAAAAATTAAAAAAATTGATAAAAAAATTCTAGATGAAAAATATCCATTCATTTTTAAAGATTTCAGGACTTACTACTAATTTTTATGTTTAAAAGTTGCTTTCACTTTATCTATTTTAGATTTATTATTTTTCTTATCCATTAAACTCAGACAGCCTGATCCCAACTTAAAAAAATGTTCAACTCTAAACTTCAAAAACTCTAAAGACTTTCTATCTCTACAAAAAATATTCAGATTCCCATCAGAAAATTTAATATCAAGTCCATAATTGATTTCTGTCTTCAAAAAATTACAAGAAATAAAGTCACCATTTAATTTGGTTCTATTAAAAAGAAAAAAATATTTTCTACCTCTCTTAGAGTCTTTAAAACAAACCTTTAGCCACTTTTGCATTGGTTCAATTGTTAATAAATTATCATAAAGATGAGAGACATAAATCATCTTATTATTTTTAACATTTAAAGCTTTCTTAAAAAAATAAAAAAATCCTGTCTTCATATCCATTAAATATATTACAAATAAAGCTATTCTAAAAAGAACTAAAAGATTTAATTAATTTCAAATCAAAAACTTAATTAATTTTATATTATCTCTTTATAGTATATTCAAATATTGCAGATAAATATTCACTAAGTTTTGTATAATTATAATTATAGCCATATTTTTGCTTGAACATTTTACGAATTTTAACGTTAAGGCCTCTAAGCATTTCTAGCTCCTCTAATTTATCCTTTATCATTATATCTCTAATCACGTGTAAAGTTTTAACATAATTATCCTGCCTAACATCACATCTTTCTATGAGCAAATTTACTTTTTGCATAGTGATAACAGAATATGTGGTCTTACGTTTAATATATGTGTATATACGCCTTTTAATTAATCTTAATAAACTAATATCAACATTGTCATCTAAATTTTCTAAAACATAACGATTATAATGAAAAGCTGTTATTATATCATCTTGTTCATGCCCTAAAACAGTAGTTATCCATAAATTCAACTCCATATTCTTTGGAGCAAATGCAAAATAAGAAAATCTAGAATAAAGTCTTCTGCAAAAATAAACAGATTCTTCCGGTTCAAATATATCTTTAAAAATCTTTCTAAACATTCTATTATAACTATAAGCAAGATTGGAAGATATCATTTCCTTTGAAAGTTTTCCTGTTCTCTCCATATATCTTATCTCTCCTATAGAATCAATAATTAAACGAGAATCAACAAAAGTAGGAAAAACAATCTGATGGATTAAATTATTCTCTTTTTTCTTGGCAATATTTTTCATTAAAATATGCCTTCCATCTTCTATATAAAATTCAGATATCTTCATTATCTCAACCGGACGTCTCCCTGTTGCCATCAACACACCATAAAACTTCAATCTAACATCTTTTTTCTGAGTTAATAAGATATTTATTATTTCAATATAAGTATTTAAGCTTATCTTAATCGGTATTTGATTTTTTCTATATCTATTAATTTTTGCAATTCTATAATGATGTGAATAATTATTTAACCACTCAGGATTTTTAAACAAGACTAAAAAGTCTTCAAAATAAACTTTTCTATATAATAAATTATGAGAAACTATTAATTCTTCTATCTTACACAAATCTTTTATATCAATATTAGAAAGCTCTTTAACCTCTCTAGGAGTCCAAAAAAATAAAAGCTTATTTTTCTTTCTTATCTCCTCAATAACAGAAAGATTAATATACTCTTTTATTATCTTTCTAGTTTTAGAAAGATTTAATATTATTGAAAGGTTAGTAAATTTATCTTTTCTTAGAAGAATATTCTTATGTTCTTCTGCAAGTGATTTTAGATTTTTATATAAATTAAAATATGAAATCTTATTATTTAAATACCTAGCATATATTTCCTCCAGATTTTTTCTAAAAGTATCTAGAATTATTTTTATATTAACTTTCAAAGCCATACTAAACAAATTATACAAGAATAAATAAGAAGAAATATCAATTTTAACTATTATATTACCAATTCGAACTAAAAATAGAAAAATATATTAATTACTTGTACTTAACAAAAACTACAATAATTTAAATAACCTCTACTGTAATAACAAAATAAGGCTAAAATAGATTTTAATGTAACAACTATCGACAACTATCAATGATAATGAAGCTTTTTAATATTGCATAAATCTCTCAATAGCCTTAAAAACATAATAATATAAAACAATATATGATTCTTTTAAAACAGAATATTTGGATCCTCCCACAAAATACATAATATCACTTGTACTTGAATTAATATCACTTATATGATTTCTAACTTCAAACTCATGGTTAATTTCTCTTATCTGTTTTAAACTAAAAGCATAAGAAGATTCTAAGTTAATATCTTCTAAATCAAAATTATCTCTAATATAGCTCTTACTTTTTAGAATTTCTTCAACTTTAAAATCAAATGAACCAGAATGAATATTCAAAAAGCTCAATTTAAACCCAAAATCAAAAATAAAGCCAAATTTATAATCTAATAAACTCACCATCTTTGAATACAGCCTGATTTGCATAATAACCCGGTCTTTCGCCTTGTCTAATATAAAATAATAAGAATACCCGTTAATATCTTTAACAGAATCAAAATAATTTTTAAAATGAACACGGGTTTTAATCTTATTATTACTAAAGCTTTCATAACCCGAAATTTCCAATTCTATTGCATCTTCCAAAGACATTATAAATTTTGATGTTACCTCAAAATTACATGAACAAAGAACAAAAATACAAATCAAATATAAAAACTTCTTATACTCTTCCTTCAAAGATTTACCAATACAAAAATTTATTCTTATAAAAAAGAAAACCCAGCTTAAAACACATGAAACAATTTAGAATACCTACAACATTATAACAAAATAATATAAAATTATACCTAATGAATATAATTATGAAGTATTATAAGTTCAACTTAACATTATTTTTAATAACAGGATGCTATTCTATTCCAAATGAAAACTTCAATTTCCATAACACAAACTATATAACAGGAAATATAAATTATCAAGAAGATTCTGTTATAAGTAGAAACTATGATAATAAACTATCTATTGTAGGTGCTTATAATCCACTAACAGAAGAAGAAAAATTTAAAATGGTAATATATATCCAAAAGAAAGGCTTAAACTTAAATCCCAATATCGTAGATATTTTAATAAATAAAAGAAAGTTCAACTATCAAAAATATAATGCAACAATATCTATAGAATCAACATTTAATAAAAGCAAATTTATAATTCATCCAATCAATTCAAGAGAATTACTAAATAAAATACATGATACCAGTAAAGGGAGTTATATTGATATAAAATTCAAGGACAATTTTAAACTAGAACACACAATTAAAATAGAAAAAAGATATATAACAGAATTTATAAAAGACTTTGAAAAAGAAAAAAAAGTTTCAAAAATCTTCTTTGAAAAACGAGTAGAAAAAAGAATAAAAGAGATTGAAAAAACAAAACTTAAAGAAGAATACGATGACTTTAATAAATACTATGTATATAGTATGGAAATTCCTCATTTCTTTGAAAAACCAATTAGTTCAGAAGAAGATTATAAAATATTCATAATTTCAAACTATTATCCAGATGAAAATTTAAACATTTTATTTTTAAATATAACATTATACTCTAAACAATGGTATCTATTACATTCTATATACGACAACAACAACAAAAACCTAAAAATACAAAATTTAGAAAGAACTGGCATAGAAAACAGTGAAATAAAAGAAACATTAAACATTATTTTAAATCCACAAGACATAATTCATATGTCAAGAAACATTGATAATAATCATATAATTAAATTCAAAGCCTACGGAGAAAAAAAAGACTTTGTATTTGAAATATATAAACCACTTCTCTTAATTTTTTTAAGGGAAATCAACAATTCAATCAGAACACTTCAAAAAATGTAAATAAATTTTAAAGATATTCTATAATTCAAAATATTGTATAACTAAATACTTTACTTTTTACTAGCATTTAACTAGAATGTTAGTATTATTTTAAAGATAAAAATCAAACGATAGGAGTTGAAAATGAAACAAAACAAGATCAGCAAAATGCCATTTAATAAAGTAGTTGACAGAAGACTGAAAGTATTTTGGGTAATTCAAAAGTTACGATTTAACTACTTTAAAAATAATAGAGAGTATTCATTAAAAAATGTAGTCATAATGATAAATTCAATATTAGAAAAAAAAGGATTTAAAAAAGTAACAAAAAGGACTATACAAAATGATATCAAAAATTTTGAGAAAATTGGACTACTCAAAACAGATTTCAATCCACTTGGAAAGAATAATGGCAGTTTTACTCATTATATAATAAATAAAACTCTTGAAAAGATAGCGAATAAAGCAATAAGTAAAGCCTACTTTATAGAAAGAAAAAGCAAAAAAGCAAAAGAAAGAAATAAAGCTACTAAAAGAGAAAAGTTGAAAGAACAAAACCAAAAATTTAAAATTTCACATCATGTATTTTCACATCTATTAAGTAAAGAAAAAGTTTTAGATAATAAAAATAAGAATTCTATTATTGAAACAGAAAAGAATAGAGAAAAAATATTAGAAAAAATCATCTTAAGTAAGCACAAGGGTATAAAAGAAAAAGACCTAAATGAAATGAAACAAATTGTAGAAACAAAATTAAACTACAAAAACACATTATGGAATCTAAAAGATTTTATGGAAGAATTAATAGAATATGAAGAAATAGCAGTGTTAAGATTTTTCAAGAATACTCTTAAAAAAAAGAAAAACAAAATATGGTTTATGTCAAAAAGAAATAAAAAAACAGACTTTAATACTATAGTTGGAAAGTTTAAGGATGAAAATAAAACGAAAAAACAAGAAATATACAAAAATACAGTTAAAGTACAGGATCAAAAAATGAACTATATAGATAATCCAAATAAAATAAAAAAGGCAAATGAACTAATAAAAAATATTATAAACTTAAAGATATGTGGATAAAGACAAAGTGATGAAAAAAGAGAAAACAATACGTGAACTAAAAGAAAAATTAATGACAAGAAAGGCGGAATTAGAAAAAAAGAATAAAAAATTTTTTAAAAAAATAGAAGAAAAAGAACTCAAGAGAATGTATCATACAAAGATTTACAGCATGATAAACAATTTTAAAGCAAGACCAAATAAGGGGAAATTTTGGCTATGTTTTAGGAATGTATTTGATCCTAGCCAATATGAAAGCTTACATTTATTTCATGTGAAAGAAGGAGATAGATTTATGGGAATCTATTATGGATTTACAAAGTTACCAAAACCATTTATCATAAACTATAACGAAAATGGAGAAAAAAAAACTAATAGAATAAAAAAAGGATTTTATATTGAATTCAGATTTAAAAAAGGAAGTGTTTTTTGCTACTTAAGGAGTTTATATACATTATTAAGGATAAAAAATAAGGGAAAAAATTTTTACAGTTCCTTGTTAAGCAGAACTTTAAATTTGGAAAAAGAAGTTTATCAGTTCTATGGAAAAAAATATAATAAAGACAAGGGAATATTAAAATGGATAGAAAAAAATCAAAAATAGTAACTGTAGCTTCAATTAAAGGAGGTGTTGGTAAAAGTACAACAGCTTTATTATTTAGTAATATTCTTTCAAGTAAAAAGTATAAAATATTACTAATTGATTTGGATCCACAAGCAAGTAGTACAAGTTTTTATATTAAACTTATAAAAAGCAAAAGCATAGACATAAAAAAAGTAAACATATACAAAGTTTTAAAAAAAGAACTAGATATTGAAAATGCAATTATAAATATAAGTGAAAACATTGATTTTATAGCAAGTCATTTAACATTAAGCCAATTTAACGAAGAAAGCATATCTTTAAAAGAAAGCCTACTCAAAATATTTTTAAGCTATATACAGGTTAAATATAACTTTATCATTATGGATACAGCACCTACCCTAGGAAGTTTGCTTAATAATAGTTTGATAATTACTGATTATCTTATTATACCCCTACCAACAGACCAATGGGCAATTGAAAGCTTAGATTTAATGACTAATAGGTTGAAAGATATATTTAGAAATGATTTATCAACATTTTATTTAATAACGAATTTAATAGAAAGACAGAATATAGATAAAGAATTAAAGGAGTTTATTGAAAATGAATATAAGGAAAATTTTTTAGGAAGTGTGCCTAAGAGAGATAATCTAAGGAAAGCTATTTTTTATAGAGATAATTTTAATCCAAATGAAGATTATTATAAGGCTTATGAAGAAATATTGGAAAAATTTTTGGACAAGATAAACAAGTAGTTCCAGATGGAACTACTTGTTCCATCTGGAACTACTCTTAAAAGAGGGATACAATGAGTAAGATTAAAAAAATAGAGATAGTTAGAAGAATTGATTTAGAAGCCTGTAAAATAGAAAAAAAGAATAAGACACGAGAAATAAGATATTTAGAATTAAAGGAAAAACTTAAGGCTTTAATAAAAGAGGAATCTTATAATAAAATAGAAACTGCTAGAGTGTTAAAAGAAATTAATGAAAGTAAATACTATGCTATTGACGGATATAAAAGCTTTACAGAATTTATAAGGGATTATAAAATAGCTAAAACTTCTGTATATAGGTACATAAAGTTAGTATCAGGGATTGACAGCGGTAAAATAGATTATGATCTAATTTTGGATAGAGGCATTGATTATGCCATTAAGGTACTTGAAAGCAGCAATGTTATTAACAAGAGTAATATCAATTCTTTGAAGCCTTTAAGATTTCAATTGGAAGATGAAGAATGTTTTCTTTTTTATAAATCTAATATAAAATTTGCTAGTTTTTTACTTAAAGAGATATACAAGAATGAGAAGGAAATTTTTTATAAAATGAGAAACAAATACGATACTTTAAGAAAAAATAAATGAAGATATATTGAAACTAATTATTTATGTTAGTTTTGTAATGATATAATGATATATAGATTTAATAAATAAAAGTCAATATTTATAATTAGGTTTAAATCACATAAAAACTATAAAAAGGCTTTACAAAAAAATAAAATAGTTTATAATTATTCTATAGACTGAGATTTAAAGTCTCACTCTTATTGTTTGATTAGAATAATATAAAGGCTACCTATGGTAGCCTTTGTCATTTTATTCAATTTATTCAATTATCCAATTTATAGGATCTTATTTTATTAAGTCTATTATTTTATATTTTAAGAGTTTTTATTTAAATTTAATTTTATATCTAACTTTAAATTTTGACTTAACATTTTATATTTTTGTGTTTTATATGTACACATGATGATGTAAATCTATGATAAGAATCAATTTGTATTAAAAATTATTTTAATTTATATGCAATTTAAATTTAAATATATCACTGATAAAGTATAAATTCATAATATATTTTTGTTTGTAAATTTATAACTATTATAGTCTAAATTTTATATTTTTTTATAGAATATAAAAAAGTTAATTTGGTTTTACTAGTTATTTGACTGTAAAAAGGCTAAAGATGGGAAACAATGATTAATTTTACTTTAATAAATTTTTAATTTTTTTAATTTTTTAATTGTATTTAATTGTATTTTTTTTCATTTTCATTAAGCATAGATAGAAAATCTATAAGTTTAGATTTGTTAATTTTTATTTTTTCTAATCCGATTTGAATTTTAATATGTTTTTTGTTATAGAGGTACTCTTCTTCTTCTAGCATTTTTTCTAAAATAGACTTGCTGATTCTGAATGAAGAATAGTTAATCCAGTTTCCAATAAAAGCATTGTTATTATATTCATATCTTGTCTTACCTTCTATTTTAGTTCCATCTGTTAGCTTTAGTGGAGTTTGGCTTATTATGCTATGATTTCTGAATTTAGTATATAAGAATATTTGAGTTATCTTGTTTTTATAGTCAAAAACACCTTTTATTTCACAGTTTTTGCTTAAATTTTGATACACTCTTAATTTGCTATTGAACTCATCATGTTCTATCCTTAAAGAGGAACATGATGCAAATAAGATCGCTAAAAATATCTTTGTTGATTTTGAATTTTTAAAAGAAAATGACATATCCTCTCCTTCTAGTATCATGCTTAATATATAGTATATTATAGTATATATTTTATAAGTTTTTGTAAATAGTTTTGGATACTATTTTGAATTTTATTTTTAAATAAAATTCAATAAAAATATGTTTAATTATTATGCAATTATTATGCATTAGAGTTTAATTAAAGATTATTTTTGTAAGTATAAGTTCTATTTTTATAATTACTTTTGCTAAGATTATAATTATTTTTTACTATTGAGCATTAAATTTGATTTTATATTTTATGGTATTTGTATAAATTATTCTTCAATTATTATTACCATATAATATTTGTAAGTAAGTTAAATCATTTAGAGATTAAAAATGAGATAACTGAGTTTTTAATTATATTAGTTACACTTTTTTTAAAATTTTATATTATTTTTTGAGATATTTATTTAAAAAAGAGAAAATAACTTGTAAAAAATTTCATGAATTTATTTTTATATTAATAATGATATCATAATGTAATTTGAAAACAAGGAATAAATAAAGTTATTAATTTATATATTTTAGTTAGAAATATTAAAATCAGGTATGGCTATTATGCAAATGGGATTCATTTAATTTATTTTTTGTTTCAATTAATAATATATACTTAAATAGCATAATTTTACTAAAATAGCAATTTTTAATTATAAAGTTTATATTTGAAGTATAAAAATTTATTTTGTGTAAATCTAAAATAACAAATTAACTTTTTGCCTGTAATAATAAACAAATAATAATAAACAAAAAATTTTCTGAGATCAAGATTAGATTAAGTGTGAATGGAATAAGCTAAACTATTAAAAATTTTTGAAAATTATTTGAATATTTATTTTCGATAAAAATTAAATAGAATAATTATTAAGATATATTTGAAATTTATATAAGTAAAGATTATGTCTAATAATTATAGAGCAGATAACACAAACTAATTGGTATAAGAGAATTTTTATGATCATTTATATATAAAAGTTGAAAATTTAAATTATTGATATATTATGTTATCATAAAGGAGGCACAAATTAATGAAGAAGAATACATTAAGTGCAATATTCATGACTTTATTTTTATTGATATCTTGTAATAATTCAGGAACAGAAAGCGAAGCTTTAGGTAATGAAGAAAGTACATCTGGAAAAAAAACACAATCAAAAAATGTTGATTTAAAAGCAATGTCTGATAAAATAAAAGAGGTTAGTCTCTTTATTTCAGATGTTAAAGAAATAGAGGTTTTAATTGGATCAATAGATAATCTTGTTAAAGCTATTGGAAAAAAAACTGGTAGTAATGATGCTCTTCAGGCTGAAGCAGATCACAATGGAGCTTTAATTGCAGGAGCATTTACAGTGATGTCTAGTGTGAAGAGTAAGTTGCAAGCATTAGAGAATAAAGCTGAAAAATTTGATGGAATAAAAGAAAAGATTTTGAGTGTTAAGAAAGAAAATGAGGCTTTCTTAGCGAAAATAAAAACAAAATCTGCAGACCTTGGTAAGGAAGGCGTTACAGATAGTCATGCTAAAGAGGCGATAGATAGGATAGGTAATTCTAGTGGAGATAAAGGGGCATCTGATCTTGTAAAGGTTAACTCAGCTATGGGTATTTTAGTAGCAGATGTTCAGAAAATATTAGATTCTTTACTTAAAGAGCTTGCTGCATTGTCTAGTAAAGTTACAGAGACAGGTTCTAAATAAATTTCAAGTATTATTTATGTTTTATTTTAATTAATAAGGTAACACAGAACCGAAAAAATAAAGTCAATAACTTAAAACTAAGAGGATTCTCTTAGTTTTTATGGTTATATAGGTATAGTACTTGTATTTGTGATAATAGGGATAGGGTTTTCATGTAGTTTTGAGTTTTCTTGCGTTCTGTTTAAAGCTTACTGTTTTATGAAGGAGTTGTACTAATAAAAAATATACTAGTATATTTTTTATTAGTACAACTCCTTCATAAAACAG
>NZ_CP043687.1:20761-21815 GCF_014084025.1 Borrelia sp. A-FGy1 | reverse complement strand
TTAGTATTTATTGCCCAGTATAGTTTACACATTCTTGAAATACGCAAGAATTTCTTCTCTATCATTGCCTTAACTTGGTAAATTGTAATCTCACTACAAATTTTTTTATTCTTACCTCTATTTGCTCTAATTAGTTCTTTTAATAGTGCTTTCTTTGCTTCTGCTGCTGCTTTTTGGTAGGTTTTCTTGTTTTTTATAGTATTTTCTGTTATCATTTAACTATCCTTGTGCGGTATAGGGGTGATTTTTGGGATACCTACACCGCGGTTTCAAAAGTCTTAATAGCCTCTTCGCTAAATAAGACTTTTTTTATTATTATATAAAAAAAAGCATTAGTCTGACTAGTTTTTAAGTCCTAGTTGGACTGTCTTTTTTTATATATACCTTCTCTTGTATCTTTAATAGTTTTATTTTGTAACTAGCAAAGGTTTTCCCCTCTCCAAAATTTGCTTGTTTTACAGCTTATCATACTACATTATTTGTATTGCTTTGTCAACAAGTATTATATATTGATATTAATATTTTAGTTATACAAATAAGCTTAAATTAAAAATTAATAATTTTAATTTAAGCTTATAAAGTAGATGTGAACTGCTAGTAATTTCTAGCAAGCCTAAATACCCTATAAAGGGTCTTATTTGCTCTTTCTGGGTCTTCTAGCTTTCTGGTGTAAATTAAATATCTGTTTGTTTGCTTTAGTTCGTGATTAGATTCTCTAGTTTTTTTTCTTCGCTATTTTTGTTCTTTATAAGAGAAAGTAAATGTCTAATCTGATCATCTTTGCTTTTAAGTTCCTCTTTGGTTTCTTTAAGATCCCGCCATAGAACCTCTTCTCTTTCTCTAGCCTCCTTGTCTCTTCTTCTAAGCTCGCTAAGCAAATCATTTTCTCTTGTTCTAGCATCCTCTTCTCTTTGGCAAGCCTTCTCATCTCTTCTTCTAAGCTCGCTAAGCAAATCATCTTCTCTTGCTCTAGCAGTCTCTTCTCTTTGGCAAGCCTTCTCATCTCTTCTTCTAAGCTCGCTAAGCAAATCATCTTCTCTTGCTCTAGCAGTCT
>NZ_CP043687.1:0-20751 GCF_014084025.1 Borrelia sp. A-FGy1 | reverse complement strand
CTCTTCTCTTTGGCAAGCCTTCTCATCTCTTCTTCTAAGCTCGCTAAGCAAATCATCTTCTCTTGCTCTAGCAGTCTCTTCTCTTTGGCAAGCCTTCTCATCTCTTCTTTTAAGCTCGTCAAGTAAGTCATTTTCTCTTGCTCTAGCCTTACTAAGTTCCTCTCTAGCCTCTTTAAGCTCCCCCCGTAGGGAATCTTCTCTTGCTCTAGCATCCTCTTCTCTTTGGCTAGCTTTACTAAGCTCTTCTTTTAGCGTATTGACTATATTTTCATCTAACTCTTGTTTTATTGATCTTTTTAAGTTCTCTTCTCTTTCTATTATTTTTTTTTCAAATTCTCCTTTTAAGTTTCTTCTTGCTTTTTCTTCTACGTTTCTTTGCATTGATTCGTGAAGTGCTGCAAATAAAGCAATATTTTGTTTATCTTTCTGCTGTATTTTCTCTTCATGTTTTTCTATAATCTCTCTTACTGGCTTCATTTGCTCATCAATATCTTTTATAATCTTTTCCCTTTCGTATTTGCTATAAAGCTTTTGACACAAATAGCAGATAATATTCTCTGGAATAAGGCGTTTGCCTTGATAAGTAATAAAACAATTTAATTTGGTTATTTTTCCGGCTAGATTTGGGGGATTAGTTTTATAGTTATATTCATTTTTTAGAATCTCGAATACTTCGTTTGTTTTATATAGTTTTATGTTTTGAATTTCTATCATTATTAGCCTCTCCTTTTTGAATTTATTTCATATTTATTAATAAAAATAAATTCAATATT
Source organism: Borrelia sp. A-FGy1 (assembly GCF_014084025.1). Lineage (NCBI taxonomy): Bacteria > Pseudomonadati > Spirochaetota > Spirochaetia > Spirochaetales > Borreliaceae > Borrelia > Candidatus Borrelia mahuryensis. Next base: position 19,978 of record NZ_CP043687.1, on the reverse strand, counting down.
TATAAAATAAATATTATATATATTACTTTATAAAGTATATATTATTTTTATTATAAACATTAAATTTAATTTATAAAAGTATTTTTAAGCATTTTGATGAAAATAAAGTTTGTAATAAATAAATAAAATACATTTTATTATTGATTTTTGCATTATTTGATCTAATCTTTATAGGAAATGAATTTTGAATTTCATCAAATCATTAATAGACCTTGAAAAACAGAACAGGGAGCTTCATTTTTGTTTATCTCCTATCGTTTTTAGCAGAAATGACGCTTCATGTTTATCATTAAGGCTTTGGAGGGTTATTTGATTGAATAGTGCTAGAAAAAGAGTAGGTATTATTGGAAGCATAACTGGGGTATTGCTAGTTGCAATATCAGGGCTTGGGACATACGCTAAGTATGCTTTTGAAGGGTTATTAGCAGAGTTTAGAAGAGAGATAGTAAAAGAAGTTAGGGGGGTTTCTTTCCTAGATGAAGATATGACTAGTATTAAGGGGAAGTTAGAGTCTTTTAGTGTAAAGCTGTCTGAGTTAGATCAGGAGATGACTGGTCTTAAGAGAAGAATTGAGGCTGAATTTGAGTCTTTAAAAAAAGAAGTACTTAGTTTTGTTACAAAGCTGCAAATGACAATCAATGCAGAGTTAGTTGATATTTTAGCAAAGCGAGAATAAGTTACTTCTTCTTTTTAAAGAAGAAATTGTAGCTTCAAAGAATTTATTAATAGTAAAAAGAGGGAGAGGTATGAAGTGTAAGTTAGCTAGTCTTTACAGGGCAGCATATAAATTTTTTTATAAACTGCTAAAGGAATATTTTGTAAAAAAGTATAGGTCAGAAATGCTAGAGGGAGCATGTAGGGGAGTAGCAGAAAGAGCAGTTGAGTGCAAGAGAATAGTTGAGAGTGCAAAACATAGGCTTGTATTGCCCCTGCAGCATAGTTTTAGTGATAACAATCCAGTTATTGCAAAGTATGGATGCTACTTTTTGTGCATCTTGTTTGTAGGGCTAGTTGTAAAAGAAATTAAGGATAAGGTTGAGAAGTGTTTTGATAAGTTTGAAGTCGATCTTTTATATAAAAGTTTTGCTAATGCTGGTGGGCTGGGGCTTAGGGAGCAAAATTCTTATGTAGAGGATCCAGGTCTAATTTTAGCAAGTCTTGGTCTTGATGAGCATCTTTGCTACAGGAGTAAACATTACGAGGTCTCTTATGAGGTAGAAGAGAGTGATCTAGTTATAGGGCAGTACAAAGACAAAGAGAGTGATATGTATCATTTTGTTGTTCTAGGAGATTCTTTGGGTGAGGTTGTATGGGACTCGCTTGGTAGATCTAGAGCAGTAGAGGTTGGCGTGTTGTCAAGTCTTCGTGTATTTAGAATTCTTGATAAGAGTCTTGTTTTGGGAGTAAGAGAAAGGCTTGCTTTTTACAAGAATGAGTTTAGGGGGCTAAGGGCAGAATTAGCATGAAGTAAAGTTAATTCTTAAAAAATAAAAAAGGAGATTTTAATTTATGAGTGTTATAAGAGATGTGGGAAAGATACTTGATGCAGCTATAGCACAAGAGGGTTTAGCAAGTCAGCTTGGAGGAAATGCAGATGTTGTAAGGCAAGGGCTTGTGCTAACAAATGCTGTTCTTAGCTATATCGCTTTAATTAAGGAAGAGATTGTAAGAGCAAATGAGGCTAGTGCAGCTAAGAAACGCATTTTTTCCAAATTAGAGAAAGTTAGGAAAATAATACATAAGGCAGGTAGTTTTGCTGAAGATGACTGGGAAGGATATGAGGAGTACATCAGAAAGCGAGCAGAATCAGCAAGAGAGGCACTAAAGAGTATAAGAGAGGGGGAGTAGGTATGCTTATCAATAAAGACAGATTCTTCTTATACTTGAGAGGTACAAGCATATCTTTATTGCTTTTCTTGTTATTCTCTTGTGCTAGCATTGCAAGTCTAGCTGATCCTACAGCATTGCTTAACAGAAATGAAGTTGTAAGTTTGAGGAAAGATGAGGCTGTTTTGTATGATTATTGCCTTTACCTCTACTCTTGGCTTATTGATGCTAGTAAATATATTTCCGCACACTATCCTTTTAAGGAGACAGTTCAATTTGAAGAGTTTGATGCTAGCTATACTTTTGGATCTGGGAAGTCTGGTATTTCTAACAGAATTAAGTATTTTAAGCGATACATAGACAAAAACAGACCCATAGCATTATCACTATACCACAAATACTCTGGTTTAGTTCGGGAGTCAAGATAGGTGTTTTACCAAGAAGAAGAGAGAGTAGAGGATAGTATTTTTGATAATGGAAGTGAAGATACTCTGTCTTTGGCTTCTAGCAAAGAAGAAGAAGATAAAGAAAAGGAGGATCAGGAAGAAGAGGGCAGTAGTCAAGCTATGCCAGAGGATGCTGTTCTAGTTGGTGGAGTATCTAGGGAAGAAGCAGAAGCAGAAGAAGAAGAGAGAGAAGATGATTTTGAGGCTAGTTGTGCTAGTGAGCTTGATATAATCCTTTTTACTGATGAGGGTCAAATATTTGACCTTACGCCCTATACTGATATTGCAAGTGTAACTCTAGAGCGAAAAATAGTAGATCCAACTCTTAAGACAGCATCAAGTGTGTTTAGGTTTACATCCTATGGCTTATCAGGAGAATTTTTAAATTTTTTGTTCTTCAGAAAAGATGATGTTTTTGTGGAAGTGCATGAAGGCAGGAAGCCCTTGTTTAAAGGTATTCTAGAAAAATTTTTTACAAGAGAAGTTTTGGATCTTAGTAAGGGCATAAGTTTTACTGTAAATGATTACTCTAGCTTACTGCGGTTTTCTTTCCAAAGGCCTGTTCAGTTTCCAGTTGCATATCTTCCAGACTGGCTTTATGTTTACAATCCCTTCATTAAGGATCAATCAGTGCTGCATTTGATTTTAGAGCATACTAAGCTTGCTGATCTAGTTGATGAGGAGGCATCTGAGGCTATTCTTGATCGAGTGCCTGCTGTAATCATTGATGAAGGGGAAGAAGTTGAGACTATTATATCTGCTCTTCTTTATGAATTTGGATATGCATATACTTTCACAGGGGCAGGCAAATTAGTAGTACTTCCTATATGGAAATCTGAGGTAGTAAAGCAAGAGATAGAGATTTGCAATATTGATTCTGGAAGCTATGTCTTGTCCAAAAGTAGTGCTAGTAGCTATGATTCAAATAGAATTATATGGAGAGAGGGCAAGTTTCAAAGTAAAGAAGAGGGAATAAGTAAAAGGAGACCTCTTTACTCTGCCCCAATAAGTGTTGCAGGATCAGGTGGGAGCTTGTATGTTGCTGTGCTGCAAAAGGGAGTTGTATATCCAGATTTTGCTGATAAGGTTGGTAATTTTGTATTCCAAGAGTATGACCCTAGTTGGTTTGATACTGCCTATAAATGGGATTTTACACGCCGCGAGGTGTGGCACAATAAGTATGCTATAAATGAAAACTTGGCAATAATTTGGACAAGTAATCTTGAGGCAAGATTTAACGCTGATTCTAGTATAAGGCTAGTTCATGAGGAGTACTATCCAACTAAAGCTAGAATCTGGTTTCAAAATACTTCAAGTAGCCAAGGCTCAAGATACATATATTACTTTGATATTTACGGAGACGTGTTTTACACAACAGTGAAAAATGTATTACAAACAGATAATGCATCCTCTTATTACGCAAAAAGAGCGGAGTATGCTACAAGATTCATTTTTGATGCAAACTCTGCAGTAAGGCTTTTTGATTTTCTAACTAACTTAAGGGTTAAAGGTCATACGATAGTAAATTTTAGGTCATCTCAAGAGCTAGAACTTACTGATTTTGTTCGACTTAGAATAGAGGAAGAAGAGCTAGAACACTTTTTCTTGATCTTATCAAAAAAAATATCTCGGTTTGATATGCAAAGAAGATTTTTTGAATATGAGGCCTTAACCTGGGGGGATTACTCTCACTATGATTATATCACAACTTCAGCACACATAGGTCTTCTAGATAGGACCACATCTATTTATGAGGTAATAGTTGCTCCTTTTAATTATGAAGCAGAAGAAGAAGTTGCAGAGCAAGAGCAACATGCTAAAGAACAGCGTGAGGTGCCTCATTTTAGAGCAACAGGATTTAAAGATGAGGACATACTGAGTCAAGCAATGCAGTTTGGAAAGGAAGTTGGGGTTAATAGGATTAGGCTGCTAGCTGGTGATTTTTATATTTATGCACCTCTAGTTGTTAACAATTTTGAGCTTAGAGGGAAAGAGAGTGTCTTTTTTAGAAGTGCTGGCTTTTCTAAGAATATGTTTTACTCAGACAAATCTTTTAAGATGTCTGGATTTTCTATATGCCAGACTGCTAAGAGTGTTCTTTTTATCTCAGCAGGCCGCATTAGTGAGCAAGAGAAGCCACTAGAAGAGTATTTTAGCAATCTCAGGTTTGCAGCAAACACAACGCTTAGACTTTGCTCAGTATATGGGACTCAAGAAGAGAAGCGTGCCTCTATTTATTCGTTAGGTGCGTCATTTGTGTATCTTAAAGATATGCGGTTTAGTTGTAATCTTGGAGCTGCTTTGCAGACAGAAAAGGTAGAAAAAATTTTACTTGAAAATGTTAAGTTTAGTGATACTTCGCGTGCCCTAGACATTAAAGGAGTTAGCAATATTAATATTATAAATATTTTTGTTCTAAAAAATAGAAAACCTTCACTCTTGTCTGGAAGTAACGCCTTACTTAGAGGCGGCGAGTTTAAGGAGAATAGGGATGCTATAAGGCTAGAAGGATTTTCTAGTGTAAGAGTTGAGGGAGTAGAGTTTAGTAGTAATCTTGGGGTTGCTTTGCATCTTGTTGATGTTTTGCAAGCAAAGCTTTTAGGCAACACTTTTACTGAAAATGAAGTAGGGCTTTCTAGCATGACTCAAGATTTTCTTATAAGAGATATATTTAGGCAAAACAAGACAGCTCTAGTTAAGGCTAGGCGAAGTAGTGTTGCAGCATCTAGTCTTAGGTTTCTTGATGCTAGCATCTACTCTTCAAATGCCACAGATATAAAAGAAGAGGAGGTAGCATAATTGGGTATAAGTGATGAGGACTATAAAGAGATAAAGCAGAGGCTGCAAGCTGAGAATGTCAAGTTTCAGTTTGGCGTTGGGAATTCTGCTGATGCTGAGTCTTATATTGGTCGACCAGGGGAGGCTATTTATGTAGCAGACAAGGAAGCTTTTGCTGTTTGTAATGGAAAATCAAGCCAGGGACGAATATATTATCCTGTATCTAGGGGGGGAGAGCCTAAGGTAGAGGACAATATAGAAGGATATCTTGCACATTTAGTTGAGACAGCACTTGATAATACATATCCTGCTTTTCTAACTGCTGCTTTTGCTAAAGAAGGATCTACTCTTACAAGAAGCAGACTCATAGATGCTTTTGAAGACACTGGTAAGTTTTGCTTGCCAGATGGAAGAAGCCTACCTTCTAGTTGCTATGTAAGACGAAGGTTTGGGATAAGCTATGCACCAGATCTAGCTGGAAGATTTTTGAGGCATTATGATAGAAATGGATCTGTTGATTCAAATAGAAGCATTGGATCAACTCAAGAAGACCAGTTTCAAGACCACATTCATCACTTTAGGGAAGATGAGTATGCTTTTAATTTTACTGGCTGGCTTGTTGAGAAGTATTATACGCTAAGTCGGTCTGGAGATTGGACAAGAGGTAACCTGAGGTTTGTATATAACATGACTCTTTCTGAAAAGATCTGGAGGTATGACTTTCCAGATAAGACAGGGCATGTTAGAGAGAGGGGAGGTGTTAGAGTTGGGGAAGAGACAAGGCCTAAAAATTTAGTATATGTTTGCTTTTACAGGTACGACTTTTAGTGAAAAGAGAGGCTTTGGTGTAATGGGAATAAGTAATAGTGATTTTAAAGATATTAAGCGTAGGCTTGAGGCCGAGCGTATTTGTGTGCAGTTTGCTTGCGGCAGTCAGGCGGAGGCTAACGCATACACTGGTGATCTTGGGGAACCTATTTATATAGAGGACAAAGAAGTCTTTTCCGTGTGTGATAAAAAGAGCACAAAAGAAAGATGTCAGTATCCTGTTAGTAGAGAAGAACCTATTCTTGAGGATGATCTAGACGCACACTTAAAACACATGCTTGAGTTTTTCATCAAAAAAACTCCTATTGGTGCACTAACACTAGAGTTTGCTAGCCAAGGCTCAAGGCTAAATAATGCCAGACTTATCTCTGCATTTAATGACACTGGTAAGTTTTGCTTGCCAGATGGAAGAAGCCTTCCTTCTGGGTGCTATGCAAGACGCATTCTAGGAATAAGTAATGCACCAGATTTAGCTGGAAGATTCTTGCGGCATTATGGCCCCCTAAATTACAACACTCTTGGGTCAACTCAGGAAGACCAGTTTAGAGACCATAACCATGAAGTTGACCGGAATGACTATAAATTTTCTGGCCAAGGCAAGCTAATAGAATCTTACGGTAATCTTGCAAGAGAGAGTAGTTGGTATTGGAGGGAGGGAAGATACAAGTTTGTTGTTAATCTAGAAACAGGAAGCCTTATTTCAATACTTTCATTGCCATATGATACAGGAAAGTGCACGGGTTACTCTACTAGATATGGAAGTGAGACAAGGCCTAAAAATTTAGCATATGTCTGCTTTTATAGGTATGACCTGTAAAGCAAAGGAGAAGCGTATTAGTAACGATTTTAATTATAAGGAAAGACTAAAAGAATTAATTAAAGATCATTTCCCTCCTCTAGAGGGAGCAGCAGACACAAAAGAAGCACTTCTATATTCGTTTTTTGCTCGTATGCTAGAGTTTGCAAATAGTAATGTCTTAGCAACAAGCCTTCACGCATATAGAATGTTTTTTGCAACTCTTGGCATGAGTGATGTTGAGGATTTGATACTAGATATTATTAATAAAGAAAAGTTAGTGCTGCAGTCTGACTATTGCACTACTAGCTCTACTAGTAGCTCTTCCTACACAGAAGAAGAGATAAAAGAACTTCTTAGTAAAGGAGAGGATGAGTGATAGAGTTTAAGAGGCTGCCTGTTTATTACCAGGCTTACAAAAGAAAGCCAGAAGCTAGTATTTACATCTACTATTCAAGTAGAGGGACGGGCAAAACATATGATATTGCAACAGTAAATCTTGAGAGAAAGTTTAGTGCTTCTGGTGGAGATACGCTAGCTATAAGAAAGAAGAAAAACAAAACTTTAGAATCAATTCACAAGGAGATACTAGAACTACTAGACCGTTACTCGCTAAGACGAAGGTTTACTATTAGTAAGGCTAGGATACAAACAAAAGATTTAGTTTTTGGCAAAAAGCGTGCTTTTGTGTTTGAAGGAGGACATGATACGACTGACCTTAAATCATACGCACACTTTAAGGACTTGTGGATAGAGGAAGCAAATCAGTTTAGCGATAAGGATATTGAAAAATTACTGCCTACTCTAAGAGAGAGAGGCTGTAGGGTATACATGTCTAGTAATCCTGTACCACGTTCACACTGGCTTTACAAGCGTTACATAGCAAACCAAGAAGACCCTTCCTTATGCGTAATCCGCTCAACTTATAAGGATAACCCGTTTTTAAATGGGGGCAATATCAAGTCATGGCTTGCTCAGCAAAGACTTGCATATCATGGCAATGACATTGGATATAGAATTGAGGTACTAGGAGAAGAATTTGATTTTCAAACAGCAAGACTTATTAAGGATTTCTCAACTTGTGATGCGTCTTTCCTGCAAAGAGCAACAGGTAGTTTCTACACTGGGGTTCATGTTAGGGGAAATAGAATTGTTTTTCTTGAAGTACTTCTAGGAAGGCTGCTCTATCTTCCAATAACAGTTGTTACTAATGCAGCAAGCAAAGTTTTACTTACAAGACAAGACTATGCAAGTCAGGCAGATCAGTTTAGAGGTACTTTTGTTCTTCCAAGTAGTAGAGCTGAGCTTCAGTATGCATTCTCAAAACTAGGTAGAGGTGCATTACTTGCTAGGGCTAGAAATCTTTACGCATTATCAGACTACCTGCTTCCTAGTAATTTGTATGTTCTTAAGGACCAGCAAACAGAAGATGTGATTACTGAATTTAGCAATACTGAATATTATTATGATGAGACTTCTTTAAGTCAAGATGTAGGCTCAACAAATCTTGTGATGCAGCAAGACCTTGAGTATATCCCAGCTTTTCTAAATGTAGTCTCCCTTTTTGCCTAAAAGAGAAGAGAAGGAGATATTTTTGTGTTTAGGCTCAAATTTTTAGAGAAAAAGAAGAAGAGTAACGCTAGGTTTTCTATGTTTCCTCTAAGCAGTGCTACGGAGGAGAGTGCAGATTCGCTAAGGCTTTTTGAGCAGGTAGCAGAAATTTATGCTGGATTTGCAGCATCAAGAGACATTTATAACAACAAGGGAGATGGTCTAGATGTTTTATTTAACAAGAACTTTAGAGCAGTAATTAAGCACATGGTATATAAGGCAATACTATCAGGTGAGAGTTTTTTTCATATAATTATTGCTGATTCAGATGATGCTAGTAAACCATTGCGGGATGACTTTTCTGTGCTAACTCAAGAATTTGGCCAAGTATGGTGTGCTTTTGATAGTAAGCGTGAAGATATTCATCCTACAAGAGTAGTAAAGATGAGCTCCTCTTTTCTAAATTTTGATTCTTTAAGAAAGAGTAGCAAAATAATGAGTGAGCTTTTAGCAGAAACTGTGTGTTTCCTGCGAGTTAATAATTTTACTTTTCTAAAATCAGCCACACTTCCATCTGTAAAAGATATGACTGCACATGATTTAGCTGAAATTAAGCGAAATGTTGATGGGGCTCTTGATGCTGCTTCTCATAAGATGATGATCCTAGGGAGAGAAGATGATGTTTCTAACGTAGTTAGATCTGTTAGTCCATTGCGGGATGCCTTTGAGATTATCGTATCAGATATAACACTTCACTCAGGAATACCTAAAGAAATCTTGTATCCAGTATCGCCTGCAGGGGATGCAAGTATTAGTAATTATGACATATTCTATCTAAACATTGATCAGATATCAAGATTAATGGTAGCTCCCTTTATCAATCAAGTACTAGATAAATGTCATCTAGAGTCAAATTGGAGCTTTAAAGCACTAAAGCCAGTTAGTCAGAAGGAGCAAGCAGACATTGATGAGAAACATGCCCGCACTCTAGGAGCATACCTAGACCTACTGGAGAAAGCCAAGTCTTTAGGTAATAGTAACCTCTTTTCTGAGATTGAAAAACAATTTGCTGCCTATATAGCAAATGAGTAGTAGGGAGGGTGTTATGAATTAGAGTAAAATTATTTTTATGTAGCTAATAAACTTAACAAAAGGAGATTTAGATGCAAACACAAGAGCAAGAAACTAATGATGAGCTAGATGCATCAAGTAGCAAGGAATTTAGCCAAGCTATTCCTAAAGAAAAGGGAAGAGAGCCTGCAGGTAATACAAGCTCTGGACTTGCTGTCCCCTCTTCTTTTCAAAAAGACAACACCATTACAATTCCACAAGAGGAGTACAAGAGGCTAAAGGAAGCTTACAGGAAACTTCCTGATATTATGCCACGTGAGGAGATTGATAGGCGAGTTGAGCTTGAAAGAAATTCACTAACTAAGGCTCGTATGCAAGCAGAAGCTGATGCATTCAGAGATTCACAAAAGCTATCTGAGCTTGAGAAGAAATGTCAAGATTACTATATCCCCTCCACTATAAAGGAGGCAACTAGTGTAAAGGAAGCAAAACTAGCTTTTCTTGAAGCTATGAAGAGGAAATATAGTGTTTCTAAATTTAGAGTTGATGAAGCGGGAGACCTTGACTCTCAGATTGAAAACCTATGCCTTCTTGTACAAGAGCTTACAGCATACAAGCAAATGGTTAATACTAGACAAAGAGAGGTTGGAGTTGGAAAAATTATTAACAATACAAAAGCACAAAAACTTAAAGTTAGATTGGGGGTAAGTGATGCCTGATTTTGATTTTACAAAAGTAGAGAAAAGATTTGTACCAGGGGGAGAGCTAAAAGCTGGAATTAGTCAAACAGAAACAGCCATAGTTGATATTAGCTCTGCAGTTATTAAAGCAGGGGAGGCGGTTTTAGCAACGGGTAAGTCTACTCTAGCAGGAGACGTGTTAGTAAAAGCTGCTTTAGGAGCTGGAGCTAACTTGAGTGTTCGTGGATTTGCTCTTCTTAAGGCAGATATAAGCTCATATGAGAGTTCTGATTACTATCCAGGAAGTATGATTCCAGTAAGAAGATTTGGTGAGGTTGTAGTAAAGCTTGATACTAGCTTTGCTGATCCTAAGATAGGAGATTATGTTTTTCTGAAGCAGGAAAAGCTAGTAAAGGAAGGCAAAGGTGGGATTCAGGTTGGAAGGATTAAAGACATTGATCTTAGGGACAAGAAGCTAGTTTTACTAGATATCCAAATTGGGCCTGAGTATGAGGCTAACGGAGGGCGTAAGTTTGCGTAAAAAGCAGCGTGCATGAAAATAGAATAAAAAGAAAATAAATATCAAGCAATAGGAGTAAGACTATGAGTCGAAGTATTTTCACAGAAGCAAGTGGTGCATATAGTGGGGATATATTACAACTTGCAAAAGAAGGTCTTGAGGAACTTGTTCCTTACAAAATCATAAACAGAAGTGAGCTTAGGCAGGGGTATTACGTTGCAAGAAAAGCGGTTCTTAAGCATAATGTAACAGCAAGTTTTGGTGATCATAGCAATGAGATAGGAAGAAGTAGCATCTCTTTTCAAGAGGTAGCATACAAGATGCACGTGTTTGATACTGTGCAGCGTATCTCGCTAAAAGACCTAATGTATGGCTCTATTACAGAAGATGAAGTGAAGGCTAATCTTGAGCTTGGCCTTATGAAGGATGCATATCATTCAGTAATTTTTGGCAAGCCTGAGATTAACATGCAAGGCATTGCAACTCTTACAGGCAGAACTGTCATGCAAGTAAATTCTGTAACAAGTGGGTATACACTGCATGATAGTGTTGTACTAGCAAAGCGTGAATCTGAAAAACATAAGGAGAAACTAGATGGATTCTATCACCTGCTGCTCCCGCATGATTTGTCGCATCTCCTAGCTGATCTATACAGTGAACCCCAATACATCAAGATCAAAAAATCGCTAGAAGATGATCATAATATTGCAACCTCCGTTTTTAAAGGACTTAGAAATCCTGTGCTGTATGAACCTAATCCAGAGGTCATGTTTGTCCCAATGATACCAGAAATTTTCTTCAGAAGATTCTCAGGTGCTGAGGGTGAATATATTCATGCATCAATGGAATCAGCAGGTGTAATTCATTTTGAACCAAAAGAAGTAGTTGAGATACAAATCAATAATAGACTTTAAGTGACAATTTGGGTTAAGAAGAGAAATGAATAGTAAAGGTAGCAATCTAAAAGATAGCAATGCCAATAATTGGATTAAAGTTTGGGTAAAAAACACTGCTATTGGTTACTTGAAAAGTGAATGCATTAGGGATGGGGAAATAGAGATCCCTGAAGCACTTTGTGTAAGTCTAGTTGAAGCAGTAAGATATGCTGCCTCTATTTTAGATCTGTATAGGATAGAAAAAGACAGCTCTTCATACAAAAATTGGATGTTAATCTTGCTAGATATTGTTTATGAGGAAGTATTTAATCCAAGATGTGCAAAGAGGCAAGAAAAGAGGGATTGCAGACTAGGAAGAACAATTAGCCAGCTTGATTTTTTGTTTCAAAGAGTTGATTCATCTCCCTTCTTACAAATATGCAGAAAATATAGGAAAGAGGGGGTGTGGCGATAGATGAAGGGCGATACGCAAATTTATTTAAGGCTTAATGAAGCAATAAAAGAGAGAGCAGTTTTGGCCCTAAAGGCCAGCCTAGATGATAAGCTAGTCTCTCTTATTAGTAATCTTCCAGGACGGCTTAAAGAGCAGGCAAGAATTAAGATCAGCAAGCAAAAAGACAGGTTGACCTTAACGCTTAGCATGTCAAGTTCACTAGCAGGCCTGCTAGATTCAGGCGAGGCTTACAAAAAAGAGAAGCCACCTAGTCTATTTGCAATAAAGCGTTGGGCAGCCTATAGGGGTATAGAGGGGAAAGCTTTGCCCATATGGCTTTCTTTAAAAAAAAGGGGGCCTAGAAGGCGATATACAAACTGGATCAAGCAAGACTTAGTAGAAAAAATTAAAGGACTAATCAAGTGAGCAGCAGTTTTATAAAGCGTTATATAGAGGCAATTAAGGAAGGACTGGTTAGTTACTTGGCATTTAACAAGTTTGCAACAACTAAGGTTTACTACAAGTCTGAGCTTTTTACTTGCACTAGCTTGTCTTTCCCCGTTGTGGTATTTACCCTAGAGAGCAAGGGTGAGGTTGTAAGTAAATGTAGAGCTTTCTCTTTAAGCATAACCCTAGATTTTACAATAATTACTGATTGTAGTAGCTGTTCAACCCAAGGGCTAACTCTTGCTTTGCTTGTAACTAAATTTTTGGCAAAAAATTATTTCTTATCAGATTTTAGCATAAATGATTCATCTGTGGCTGGTGAGGAGGAGGCTGAAATGATTACTAAGCTTAGATGTGCTATAGCAGATCGAATTGATAGTTGTGACCTAAATTTTTTGTGCTAAAGGAGGCTTTTTAGTAAAATGGCAGAAGAAAAATTGAAAATACCCTCAGGAGCAGTGCTTGTGGCAGTTAATATTGACAAGTTCAAATGGTGTTATAAGGGGAGTGACATCAAGAATGGAGGAGAGGTTAATGGGGATGATCCTCGTGATTTGGTTGTAAAGGACTTGCCCTTATCTCAAAAAAAACCTACCAAGTGGAAGTCAATCAAAGAGTGCGTGTTTAGAGTCAAAAAGTTAGCATCCTCTTCAAAACTAACCTCAACATATAACCTAAAAGAAGGAGGAGTACTTTACTATGAGCAAAAGGCATTCCTAGATAGCCTAAAGAATGCACTTGATGTTGCTGATGAGATAGAAATGCTTCTTGCAAGAACTTACTGCCTTGGCTACTCGTATAATGTTGCCTCAACTAAAGCAACAGAAACACTAAAGACAACATGTGGATCAATCTCATCCATAGGTAAGCAGCCAGAGCATACGGTTGAATTTTCAGGATATTCAGTAAGAGAGACAAGTGAGAATAAGGAAGAGCTTCTAGAGACCTACATCGAGCGTTCACATTTTCAGACATTTGATGTTGTAAAGGAAAATGGTACAACCTACAAGCTAGGCAAGCTAGAGAAGCCTAAAAATTATGAGTTTATAGTGTTTTTGGTAAACCAGATACAAAGTAAAGATCAGAGGACCAAGTTCATAGTTGCTGAAGGACAGATAGCAACCTTCAATCCGGCACAAGATTTGTCAAATCAAAAAATTGACCTTAAATGCCAGGTAACCCTATCTAAACCTTTAGTATCTCTCTCTTACGACTATATAGAGGGGGCTGTGTTTTTTGAAATTTAGTTTAGAAAAAGAAAAAAGGAGGGAGGAGTGACAATAAATATTAATTTAGAAGGCAAGATGCAAATTCCTTATATACCAGGATATGTGAGAAACAGTAGTTCTAAAGAGGAAAAGGACCTAGAAGAGCAAAATAGGGCATACATCGTTCTTGACAAGATTAATTATGGCTTTATTGAAAAACTTAAAGCAAATCAAGTTACTATTGCTTACCTTGTAAGGGGAGGGGATAAAGGAGAGCAGGAAGCTAGCATGTTAGCAAAATCAGTAATGGCTCAGCTAAAGCAAGCTAGGGAAATTTTAGAAGAAAATGTTGTTGGATTTGTTAATCTTTTTGATCAGACAGGCAGACCTGTTACAAAAGAAATGTTAGAACAAGATGCCATATTCAAATTTGATGTGGTTGAGAATATATCAATAGAGCTTGCAAATTTTCTAACAGCATTAAAAGCAGAGGGTGTATCAAAAAAGTTGAGCTTGCACTCCACTACATTGCAAAAAAAGATTACTACGACCAACTCATGAAACACGCAGAGAAAATGAATTCCGAGTTTATTAAAGACATGAAGCAAGAATTTGACTGGATTAGTAAAAATTACAATGCCATCTCTTACTTGGTAAGCCAAGCCTTAGTTGCAAGAAATACGTCTAGTTTGCCTGCTAAGGGAGGACTTTTTGATCAAAATTACTGGTTTGTTTTAGTGCTAAATCAACTTAACATTTACCTTAAAAAGCTTGAGTATGAGAGTTTAGGATAATGAAAATTGAGGATATAGTAATTCCTATATCAATCGCTACTGGTAACCAGGAGAAGCTAGCCTCTCTAGCTGAAGCTATAAAAGAGATGGGGGAGCAACAGTTTGACAACCTTGAGCGTCTTGCAGATACTCTTTCTCAAGTAGAGGGTACAAGCGATACTGTTGCTGCAACCACTGCTGCTTTAGTAGATGCGGCTAGCAGGGCAAGTCAAAATTTTAGCAAACTATCAGAATCTGTCCGAAACATTACTAATAATAACTCTGGGGTAAAGGGGCTAGGAGATGCTATAAAAAATGTTGGCAAGAATTTAGTTGATGTAAAGGGATTTGCAGTAAAGGTAGGTGATTCACTAGGAAAGGTTATAGAAAATATAGCCCCACTCTCATTAGCACTTAAGCTTACAGAAAGCATAGGGTCTGCTATAACTGCTGGATTTTCTAGCTCAATAGATGCACTAAAAAATTTTAATGCCGAAGTCGGCTCTTATTCCGAACTTCTTTCAGATGAAAAGTTAGGTAAAGCCTTAGCAGAGGATATGAGAGAGCTTGGAGATAATACTCTTTTTACAAGAGAAGCTATATCTAATGCTGCAAAAACTTTGCTTTCATATGGAGCAACCTCAGATGAGACTAGAGAGCGGATGAACATGTTTGCTGAAGTTGCTGGTGGATCTAGTCAAGGGTTAGAAAAACTTGCTGAGGTGTATGCTAAGACTGAATCTAGTAATAGGGTAGCACTTGAAGATCTTGAGGCATTGCGTGATATGGGAATAGATATCTCAGATATACTAGCTAGTGAAGCAGGTGTTAGTGGCGATGCCTTGTTTAAGATGGCTAGTCAAGGCAAAATTGGATTTAAGGATTTAAGTGCAGCTCTTAACAAGGCTACTAAAGAAGGGGCTAAATTTTACAAGAACACGGCACGTGAGGCTAAAACACTAGAGGAGGCTCAAGCACAAACAGCTAAGATGGGTGAAAATCTTTTCCTTTCTTTAGGACAAGCACTAGAGCCTCTGCTGATGAGTTTTGAGAAGGTAAAGCAACTCTTACTAGTAGGCCTGCTTGCTCCTGTTACAAAAATAGTTGCAGGAGTAGTAACTCTTCTTACTAAGCTAACTGAGGTTGCAAGCTTCATAACAGGTGAGTTTGTCAAAGCATTCAAATCTGCCTTTGATCCAATCTTTACTCTCTTTGCAAAGGTGGCAGAGCTTGCAGGAAATCTATGGGGCACGCTAACTAAATTTTTAGGGTTTAGCAAAAAAGAACTTAAAGAGGCAGAGGCAGCAGGGACAGAAGAACCAGCTAGGCTAAAAAAATATGATCCAACAGCCATCACTGATTATGATAAGCAGATGATGCAAGACTATGAGGACTTGCAAAAACAAATATTTAAGTTGCGAAGAGAAGCGGAGCTTAAGCCATATCATGAGCAACTAAAAGCTGCCGCTAAAATAGAGGCATTAATTAACGCTAAAAATAAAGAATTTATAGCTAAATATAGTTCAAGTTTTGACAGGTTAAGTGAGGAAAATCAAAAGACTTTAGCTGGTGTAGAAAAAACTGTAAGTGATTTTGCTAAAGCTAATCATGATTTTGTAGCAGCTCACAAGACTCTAAAGGAAGAATTAGCAGAAAAAGAGCGAGAAATACTAACTCTTCCCTATCGCGAACAGGAAAAGGCTAGTCGTAAGTTAGCAGAAGAGGTTAATAGCAGAAATAAGGAGTTTCTTGCAAGATACAGCAAAAATTTTGCAAGCCTAAATGAATCTAGTAGACAAGTTGTTGTTGCAATGGAGCGTGAAGTAAATGAGTTTGAAAAGACTGCTCTAGATAGATCATTTGCTGCCTCATACAAGGAATTACAAGACAAGATAACCTCCATTAGGTATAGCCTTGCACTTCTACCAGAAGATGCACACTCAAGAGCTAGTGCTAAAATGCAGGCTCATGTGTCTAGCATGTATAAGGAGTTTGTTGATTCTCATAAAGATGAGTTTGAAAAGCTTAATGATAGTAATAGAAGTGCATTACTAAGTGCTGCTACAGAGGCAAGAAAGGCTACAAAAGGATGGCTTGACTCCTTGCTTTCCCTCCTAAATAACCTTGCAGGCTCTATTAACAATGTGCTAAACCAAGATTTGGGGAAAAGCTTTGCTCAAAGTGGTGCAAAGGGAGCAGATGCATTAGTAGAATCAACTATTAATACATCCCGCCAAATGCTATCAAGTCTTGGAGTCTGGGGTGGACTAGCAGCAGCAGTGCTTGATTTTACTATAGGTATCTTTAAAGGTATTGAGGCCAATGCAATAGAAGAGATTGAAAAGAAGCGTGATAAGGATCTTGAAAGACTAGCTAAGCAGAGTGAGGTTGATCTTGCAAGACTAGAAGAAGGGTTTGACCGCGAAATAAATATGCGAAAAGAAAAGCTAAGCAAGCTTGATGAGCAGTATAACAAGGAAATTGATTTTATAAAACAAGCTCAAGCTAAGGGGCAAATATCTGGTGAAGAGTTTCAAAAAAGACTTCAGGAAGTTCAGGCTGAGTATAGTAGTAGAAAGGAGACAGCAAAAGAAGAGCTTGCAAAGCAAGAGACTTCTAAGAAGGTTGAGATTGAAAGGGAGAAAAAGCTTGGCAAGCTAGAGGAAGAAAGAATTAAGGCCCAGGCAGAACTTGATAAGGTCAATGCTTCTTGGTGGAGCATTAGCAAGAAAGAAAATATAGCTAATGCTAGAAAGATTTTAGAAGAAATACTAAGGCGAATATCGACTGTTAAAGCAGCAGGAAGCTTAGAGGAGATAAAACTAGCAAGAAAGGGGGCTTTCTTTAAAACCAGTAGCCCTACCTATATTCCACAAGCAGGGCTTCTTGCAAGTGAGATGGGGCAGCCTGAACTAGTAAGAGTAACCCCAGCACCAATTGAGGAGAACCTAAGACTTAATGAGGCTGCTCTTATAGCAAAAGAGATTACAAGATTGCAAAGGCTAGAAAATAAGAAAGAAAACAGTAAGGTAATAATTAACAATTACAATTTTACAGGAGATGTGCTAGATGCAGAAAAACTTGTAAGAATGCTAAAGGAGAAGGAGCATTCTCTAGGATTTAGAATGCAGGAATAATGTACTAAATTACTGACTAAAACTATTGACTTTTTTTAAAAAATATTATATAATTAACAAAATATTAAGAAACATAATTTATTATGATTGCTCAATTCACAAAGATCTACCCTTTAACCTTAGTTAAGGGGCAGCTCTTCCCTTTTTATATTTAGCTATAAACTTAATAAATAAATGCAGTCTTAATAAAAATGGAGGGGAAGTATTTCTAAGATGTTTTGACTAAAATTCTTATTTTCATGCTTGTCTTTTCATGCCAAGAAGAAGAATTGTGCTTGAAAAAAGAGCTTGGCTTTTTTGACAAAGAGAAAATATAGAGTAGAGACTTTGCAAGAGAATCTAGTCTATATTCTTTCTTAAACGATTCATGTATTTGATTTTTCAATAATGTTTTTAACTTAAAAGCGTTTGGTTAGTAGTTTTTAGCCTAGTTAGATATTATTTAGCATGCAGTAAGTATCGTTTTTGTAAAGTATAGATTAACTGGCTATGGGTTAAAGAAATTTAGGCTCTAGAGGATATATGCTTTACCTAGATATACTTGCATTGCTAAGTTTATTTCTGCCTGTATTAGTATTATTTCTTCTATATTGCACTTATTATAAAAGCAGCAGTGAAGCAGAACGAGTAAGTATGCTAGCTGAATCTAAGGCAGAAGAGTTGCTAGATATTGTTGTTTGTAAGATAAAACTTATAAAAAGAGAAGAGATCTCTTCTAGGTATAAAGATGATGCTTCTTTTACTATCGGTTTTTTTGATGAAAATTATAGAATAAACATAAGAGAGAGAATAATTGCACCCCTTATTTGCAAGCTAAAGGGTGCAATAGAAGCAGTTTATAACGCCTTTTGGAAGTTACTAGATACTGGATATGATAGTCCTGTTGTTGATGATGCACTTTTCAAACTAAGCCAGGCGTTAAACATAATACTTTTTGCAAATAACATACTAGATGATATATCTAGCCTAGATCTAGAGGAGAGTGACCTTAAAAAGAAAATATATGAATTTGTAATTAAAAATTTAGGTCCGAACTTTGTTTTTGAAGACTACTTTGCAAGTAGTAGCAATATTGCTAGCATTCATGTCCTTATATATAACTTTGAAAGTATCTTATTATCTAATTTCATGCTTATCTACGCTCTCTTGCTAAGTAAAGAAGCTTGGGATGCTTTGTATGCGGTAAATCCAGAAGAAAATATAGCTTCTATTTCCTCTCTTACTAATGCAGCAGCATTCTTAACAATAGCAGTTGGACAGATTAAGGATTTAGCAAAAGAGATATTAGATTTAAAAAGAAAAAAAGATAGCTTCATTTAGAGTAAGAATAGCAACAACAACAAAATATCAGCAATTTGTATACTAAAACGCTAATATAGCAGTACTACTTAAGATATGGAGAGGATTGCTATGAATAACAATAAGATAGTTATATCAGTGATAGCTATAGCAGCTGTTTTTATTTGCTGTATTTACTTGTGTGGTGTTTTAGTTATTAAGCTTATTAGTCTAATTTTTGGCAAAGATATTCTATACAGCACTAAGGGTAGTAGAGGTGAGGAGAATGAGGATATCTCTAATTTTAGATATAAGGAAAAGAAAGATCAGGAGAGAAGGGCTAGTGATGAGGCTAGAGATATAGAGAGGGCAATAGATAAGGCTTTTATGCAAAGCAGAATATCAAGAAAAGCGGAGAATAATAGGCAGCAGGCATTAAGTAAAGAAGAAAGGGAAGCAAAGAAGAATAACAGTAAAGAATAATATAAGTAGAAAGATAAGCAATAAGCTTCTAATTAGTAATTCTTGATCTAGACTTATTTTTGGTATGGAGAGGATAATATTTTCAAGTGTTTTAGTAAAGCCATTCTTATTTCTTTTGTAAGGCCCTTGTAGCCCAAATACACGTTTTAATTTTGTTTGTAAAGTTAAGGCAATGAGTAGTAAGAAAAGCACCAAAACAAGTGGGTTAACGCTAGAGGAAGAAAAAGAAGCAATTAAGAAGACCCTAAAGAATGTGATTTATAAGGATCCAGACGATTGCATAGTGTTTAAGATTGCAAAAGCCATATATAAGCAAGAATTTAGTATACAAGGTAAAGAAGTTACTAAAGTTGACCTAGATCAAATACTAGAAGAATCAATTATATTTGCTCTAAGGTTATTTTTTATAGCCTACATTGAAGGTAATGAGCCATTCAAGTCGATTTTGGAAGAAAATACTATATATAAATCTTTTATATCTTTAAGGCATTGCCTTTATGCTAAGGTTTTAAGAAAAGAGGAAGGGTATAGCAAACTAATAACAATTTTTGATACCTTTGATAAAGGAAATATCGGTCTACTAAATTTTCCTGTATCAAGTGGTGGCTTGTTTTCAAAAGAAAAGCTTAAAGCTAATAAAACCAGGTGGTAATTTGACTTACCTTGTGCCTTTTACCCTTTGGAATGGGTATAGCTCTACAGCATTAAGAAAGCATATATTTAGTAATTACAAAATTAACTATATTTATCAGTTTGAAAACAAAAAAAGATTTAAGGATGTGCATTCTAGTTTCAAGTTTGCTATATTTCAGCTTAGTAATACTAA
>NZ_CP043686.1 GCF_014084025.1 Borrelia sp. A-FGy1 | reverse complement strand
AATTATACAAGAAGATTACAGACAACGCCGATCAGGTTTTAGACAAACTAAATAACAATAATGAGTCTTTTAATACTTTAAAGAGTAGCAGTGACAGCAAGAGAAGTGGTCGTAAGCATAGAAGTGCAGATAACACTTATATGGAACAAGATGCAGACAAAAAAACTTTGATGGCAGATATGAAAAATGATAATAGCAGCAGCTACCCACAACAAGTTAATAATGACTCTAGTGAATCTAGGGGAGCTAGGAACATTATCAAGGAAATTGAATCTTACAAAGAAGAGTGCACTAGAATAAGACAAGATTTAGCAAAAATAAAAGCAACCCTTGATAAGATAAAAAGATTACTTAATACAGCTAAATCTTATTTAAATGAAACTAGAAAAGTACTTGGCTCTAATCAAGTTAGCATAACTTTATTATCTAAACTGGACCAAGCTATCGGTAAGGTTAATAGTAGTCATGCTTCTCTTATCATTTGTTATGAAGATGCATTTAGTTCCCTAGAAATAGCTGATACTGCTTTTGGAAATGCACATAGCTGGGCAGAAAAGGCTTTAAAAGAAGCTTCAAAAGAATACAATAATATGGAGTATAACGATCATTATTATGCTTCTATAAATGCTGCTAAAAATGCAATGAAGAATGCTAAAATTATGCTAGAGACCGCTAAGCAGAAACAAGAATATCTTAAAAACAATATGCTTCAAGCAAATGCAGAGCTTGAAAAGTTAAATAAAGCATATGAAGCTGCTTTACAAGCTACAGAATCTTAGTAGTAAGCTGCAAAGACAAAAGTCCTATGCTATAAGTTTAACATATAGCTAATAGTCTTGATTACTACTATAAATGTGATACAATAATATCGTGTTCTTAATACTACTCTATTTTTGCATAAAGTTAGCATAATGAATTTAATGATTAAAGTGTTATTGATATCCAGTTTATTTTCTAACTTTACATCTTGCAAGTTATATAAAGCTATAAATAAGTCACAACAGGCTTTAGCTAATAATAAATCTCTTGTAGAAGACAACAAAAAAAGAAGTAGTCGTAAAGCTAAAAGTATTAGTTATAGTAGTTATAGAGAAGTAAATAATCAAGAACAAAACAATCAAAATAACCTAAAAGAAAGCAAAAAAGACAATAATCTAGGTATACAAAAAGATGGTATTGTAAACACAAATCCTTCCGTTGCTAGTGATGCTAGTGAAAAACATACTAATATACAACCTCAACAAGTTAATAACAATTCTAGGGAAACTAGGGAAGCTAGAAACATTATACAAGAAATTTCTACCTCTTTAGAAGAAACTGATAAAATAACTGCAAATTTAGAAGAAACAAAATCAAAACTTGATAAGATAAAAAGTACAGTTGACAATGCTCGCTCTTATTTAAATACTGCTAGATCTACATCCGAATCTAATAAAGCTATCCCAGCCTTATTGCATAATCTGAAAGAAGCAATTGATAAGGTTAATAGTAGTTATGCTCTTCTTAATGTTTGTTATACTGATGCAATTGCTGCTTTAAAAAGCTCTAAGGACAATTTTGAGCATGCACAAAGAAAAGCAGATCAGGCTTTACAAGAAGCGTTAAATAATAGCAATACTATAGGCTACCAATATGCTCTCTACTACAATTATATGGCTGATGCTAAAGAAGCAATGGGAAGGGCTAAAGTTAGCCTTGAGACTACTAAGAATAAACAAAAATGTCTTAATTCCAATATGCCTCAAGCAAATGCAGAGCTTGAAAAGCTAAATAAAGCATATGAAGCTGCTTTACAAACTACAGAATCTTAGTAGTAAGATGTAAAGATAAAAGCCTACTCTATATAAAACAGAAAAATATATTTACTAAAAATAGTTATCCTAATAAGAAGACTTACTAATTTCTATTTTTGCAGTAAATACAAAAACATTCCCCCTATTAATGGAATAAATATTCCTAATATCCAATAAAATGGATATATTAAGCTTTTTATATATTTATTACTTTCGCTTTTTGAGTCCTGTAGCTCTTTACTAAATTTACTTATTGAGTCTTTAAACATCTCCACAAGCTCTTTATGATTTGTATTTATCTTTTCATCTAACTTTGATATATCTACCTTAAGCTCACTTCTTACTTTTTCTACTTTTTCATCTAACTTTACTATCTCAACCTTAAGCTCACTTCTTACTGCCTTTATCTCTGCAGAAAGCTCACTTCTTACTTTTTCTACTTTTTCATCTAACTTTACTATCTCAACCTTAAGTTCACTTCTTACTGTCTTTATCTCTGCAGAAAGCTCACCTCTTACTTTTTCTACCTTTTCATCTAACTTGCCTATTCCACTTCTAAACTCATCTCTAGCCTTATTCATTTGCCCTTCTAGCATATTCATGCTACTAGATAGGTTCTCATATACATAATTTGAACTACGAAGTAGAACGTAATCAATTACATCTTCCGGAAAATCCTTATCAAGAAATACCTGCTTTACATACTCATATTTGGGTTTAGCCTCACCTGCAATATTACTCATATAACCCTCCTTTACTGCAATTTAAATACTCTTGGCATCTACACTTAACATCTTTATGTCTTAATATTAACACACATTTTACTTAGTAAGATAAAAAATAACTAAATCTTAAAAATGCTTATTTCTAGTTATGTACTATATATTACTAAATATAAAAATAATGCCTTAAAGGTTACCTATGTTATTTTTAGGACTTTGTTCTGCAGGAGATGCTTATGAATAAATGTAACAAATTTATTTTAACTAGGCATAATTCTCTTATCGCTATTCCTTAGCTGCAAACTACTTAAAGGTTTAGGCAACAAGTCTTCTTTATCAAATGAAACTAATGAAACTACAAAATCAAACAGTCTAGATAAACTAGTCTTTAGCAGTAGTGGCTCTAAAAAGAGTAGTGGAGCTAATATAGCAAAACTTGCTTCTAGCAGTAATAATAAAAACAACAAAACTCAAAACAAACGCAGTATTGCTGCTCTAGATGATCTAGATAAAGAGAGTTTAGTGCAAAACCAATTTGAAAATCAACAAGAGATTGCTTTAAAAAATGAACTTAGAGAAACATTGTCTAGCATTGAACAAGATGCTTTAACAGACATTTCAAAAACAGATATTTCAAAAATTTATGATAAAATTGCTTCTTTAGAAGCCTTACAAAAACAATTAGAAGAAGAATTATCTAATCAAACACATTTAAATAAGAGTAAAACTGAAAATGTTGCTGCTAAAGCACAAACTAATAACCAAGAAGAACAAAAAGGACATAATGATAGCAATAAAGAACATGATGCAGTTGCAGACTCAAAAAAAGATGCTTTTATTAAAGAAACTATTAAATCTATTAGGGAAAAGATTGAAGAAGAAAAGAAAAGAAAAGCTATTCTAGAAGAGAATCAAAGACAGAAACAACAAGAGCTTGATAAGATTAAAGCACAACATGAGGAAGAGAGGAAAAAGAGAGAGAGGAAGAGAGTAGAAAAAGAAAAGAAAAAAAGAAAGATTTCAAAAATTCATGCAAACTACTTCAGACTTAACTGAACAAACTAACATGGCTCAAGATATGACTTATCTTATTATTGAAAATCTTGAAGATTTTAAAAAAGGTGTTCTTGATAAGGATAGTAAGGATAAAGAAAATGATATAAATAAAGAAAATAAAGAAAAATTAAACAAGTCCCTTGAAAATATTATTTATGAAATTACAAAACTCAGTAGTCTTATAGAAGGAAAAGATAAGATTGATGAGCGTAAGAAATTAGGCTTTCAGACAGAAAAGGAATTTGATGTATTATTTCTTTTTATCCTTATGTGTTAAATCCATATAATATATTTATTATATATTCCAATTATAATAAGAGCATAGAATAACAAATTTTATCATTATGCTTTACTATTGTAGTAATAATAGTCTCAACTATTATGCATTCTATTTTATATTTTCTTTTTATAAAAACCAAAAGATGCAAATTAGTGATTTTGAGTTTTGTTTGTAAGTGATAAAAATAATTCAAGTAGATAACATTTTTATTTATAAGTATTTGTCAGAAGATTATATAAAAAAAAGAAGATATTCGGAAGGTAAAAAATTTGAAGAATTAACTTATTCAGTAGAGTAAGTAACAAAAATGCGGTCATATGGAAGGAGTTAAGTCTAAGATAGATACATTACTTTTTGACCTTGGTGGTAAAGATAAGATAGATTCTAAATAAAAAACTTATATCAAAGAGAAAGAAAATATAAAGGAAATTAAAAAGAGCATTCTAGCTTTAGGTTTGCTATAAATCAACTTAGTAGTACCAAAGATGCAACAGCAAGTTTTAAATCAAAATTTATGATTCAAAGTAATTAAAAAAATAATTAAATAAGATGTTTAAAAATAGCTTAAATTGAAGTCTCTATTGTAGAATTTATTTTAAAGAAAATATAGTAATTATTTAAGCCTAGAAAATATAATAATAAAAGAAAATAAGCAGAAAAAAGAAGAACACAAATAGCTATTATAGGAGATATTCTAACCTCATATTGGTTTAACTAGTTTTGGGCAGATATTATAATAAATTTTGCTTTTATAAGTAGTTTAAAGAATGTGTAACTAAAACTAGTATGTATTAGAGATTTATAGGTTTAAAAACTATAATCAACTTATAGTTGAGTTTACAAAAAATAATTAATAATAGGTTTTATTAAAACTAGTCAAGAGCATTCATTAAGTCTTAAGAATTAGATTGTTTTTCAAAAATCCTATATACTAAACATTTAATATAGCGGCTATACTTAAAATAGGGAGAGGATTTTGAATAAAATATTTGAAATAATAAAATTAATAGTTATTTTTACATTTTGTATTTATATATCTGGCGTTTTAGTTATTAAGTTTATTAAATTAATTTTTGGTAAAGATATCATAAGAAACACTAAAAGAAATAATAATTTAGGAGGCAATATGAATAGTATTATAGAAGCTGAATATGAATCTTTTGCTAAAAGAAAGCAAGAGGAAAAAACTAAAGAGGATAAATATATAGAGAGAGAAATTGATAAGGTTTTTATGAAAAATAGGATATCAAGGCAAGCAGATAATAATAACCAAGAAAACAAAAAGAGACAGTAAAGTAATGTAAGCTTTAATGGGAGACTAAAATTTAGATTTTTTCTTGAATTAATATGCTGTTTGAGTTTTTATTTTAAAAATAAACTTTTAAGTAAAGATGATAGCTTTTATAGGAATTGTGATAGCTTACCTAACACCGGTAACAATTTTGTCAGGACTTATTATGATCTATTTGATTATATGTATGATTACGTGGATATGCTTAATGTTGACACATGTGATTGAATATTAATAGATTGTTTTATCCTTTAGAACTAATACGGAAGTTGTTAATGTTAAAATAAGGCAGTAAAAGAGAAATAAGAAGTATAAACGCAACTTTATTCTATAATTCGCATATTCATTTAAGATATAGACTACTAATAAACAGGGTTTTAATTTAGCTTTGTTGAATATTCGTTTTAATTTATAGACAAGAGAGATAAGATAATTTAAGAATATACGAAACAACTTCAAAATAAAACAAATTAAATTGAATTTGAAAAAGTATAATTGTAATTAGTATAGTGCATAAACTAGTATGAGTTTACTTGAAAGATGAATTATTAAGGTTATAAAATAACTTTATAAGTAGGATAGAGAAATTAGAAGAAAAATTAGGAGATTAAACGAAAAGATCAATGCAAATAATTTTAAAGTTTAAGAGAGTAACAAAAGGACATTATATAAAGCAAATATTTGAGTCTTAATATCTCCATTTTACTGTATATTGGAAATATTTATTCTCAAAAAGAAATCGTTGTATTTATATTTAATGCAATAAGCAGAAATATATCTCTCTTCTTTTATAAGTAAACTTTGCGTACAGTAAAGCCTTAAAAATGCTTCTTTCTCTCCCACATCCAACATACTAACTATTTTTATATTGCTATATCTACTGCAATTTAAACCGATTGAAAATATTAATGTTAAAATAGGTAGTACTAAGCATTATAAATATAAGTGTTTTTAAGTAAAACATAAAGCTGTCCTATTTAATCTAGAATTATAATTTCTTTGATTCTCTAACTAATAAATTTAATCTTTACAAAAATGATACTTAAAATGCAAAATTAAAATAAAGCTTACTTTTTAAGAAAGATTTTTAAACAAAGTTCATGAGTTATTTTAGCATTAAATGTAAAATATAGAGCAAATCATTTCTCATCTGAAATTCTATAAGCTTATTAATAAATAAATCATTTAAGAAAAATCTGTATTAAATTTTTTAACCATATTCTTTATTTCATACTCTTCTTCAATCTTAGAAAGTGCATATAGTGCTTTAGCACTTGGACTTTTAAATTACACGTATTTATCTCCTTTACAAGTGTATAAAAAGACAAGCATAGAAAATAAAAATAAAGTTCTTATAAAGAATATCTCCTGCTTATTTAACATTACAAATTGTACTTATTATTATTAAGTTAAAGCAATGATAGAAAAGAAATTTTTCGCATTTCGAGTATATGGTCAGTAAATGCTAAAAACAGAAAATAAGTCTTTTTTCTATCTCTTTTTAGTAAGGAGTTAGTCATTTTAAAGATATCTTTTGTAGAATATTGGATACAGAATATACTGAATGCAATAGAACAATATAAATATATTAAATTAATAAACAAAATAGGATTATTTAAAATAGAAACTATAAGCTTTTGAAGCTAGTAGATGAAGTCTTTCTTTTTATGTGCAAAATAAGGATTTAGCTGATAAATATAAAGATATTTATACAAAATAAAATAATTTACCTTTTTCAAAGGAAGAGATAAAGGGCAAAATAATTGTTGGTGATCTTGGCAAAGGCAATAGCAAAAGTAAAATTTAACAAAGAGCAAACATTAAGAGTTAATTGAAGAATTAGAGAATAAAGTTGAAAAAGAAAAGAGTTATCAAAATGAGTTTAACAAATGCGAGTATAGCAAGAAACTAAATGCAAATAGTTAGAGGTAGTAGCAACAATTATATAAATAGATATAAAGATAAGGTATTTATGATGATGAGGAGAGAGAATGAAGTTACTAATAATTATGGAGTTATTTGGTAGGCAAGGTTTAAAGATAAATACATTAACAAATATAAAAAGATAATTTTTAATATCATTAAACAAATAAGTAAGGCAAGCTATAAGGAATAAGGATAATAAAAGAAACAAGAAAAAGCAAAAACAATAACTTAAAGACAACATATTTATCATATTATGATCTCTAATTACATCGATAAGGAGAAATGTAATTAGAATTAAAATTATAACTCTAATTAAGAAATTTATAAATAACATTAAAGATAGATCAAGCCATGAGAATGCTATTAACATCTCCTATTGTTACTTTTTACTGGAAATTAATTCTACTAATGAAGAGACAGAAGAGACATGTGGGAGCAAGTATGATGAGTACAAAGATAAGTTGGATGAAAACTATACCAATAAATTATAATTTTTAAAAATTTAGTAAGGTCAGTGATATTAAAATAGATATATAAGGTATGTTTTTAATTATAGTTAACAGTTATTTTAGAAAATAAATAAAATGTAGTTATAGGGGAGATTATAAATGAGCTTTATAATTAAATATTTGGTAGTGACAAAGAGCAACAGAAAGAAAATAAATATTCTGAGAGAGGTATAGTAGTGAAGGGATACAAAATAGAAAGAGTAATCCTAACATTATTAATTTTTCAGTACTAAAACCGCAAGATGTTAATTGTGGATAAATTTATGATTATTTAAAATAATCGGCATATAACAAACATATGTAAAGTTATTACCTTATAATAGAAGAGGTTGATAATAAAAAATATTTATGTCAGATAACTCTATATTAGAGTTAATAGGATAATAGATGCTTTTATAAAGATTTTAAACAGTTATTTTTATTAAAGCTATTTATAAACTCTGAAGAAATACAGACTGTAAAAGAGTTAAAATAAAAAAGTTAATATGCCATTTGATTAAACTTGAAAGGAAAAGCAATCTGAAGTAATAGAAGAAAAGCAAATTTAAAGAAAAAGCACTCTTTAATGAAGTGAAGTGCTTTTTTGGGGATTAAGATTACTTTTGGCTAAAAAATTTAACTAAAAACGTGTATTAAAGTAAACAAAAACCTAGTCTTATTCTTGACTATTTTTTTATTATTATTTGCCTTACTTTTCCAATTTTAAACTTTCTTATAAACAGGGCATATCTTATCAATAGCATTGATTATACAACTATATTTTCTACTTATTTGTTGGCGAAAGATTTTTGCTATTTCAAATTCAACCTCTATCTATAAACAGTATCCTATAAATGTCACTTACAGTAGCAAAAACAGAATAGTCTTCATTATTTCCATTAGCATATTTTAGCAGCTTTACTAAATTCTTTAACAGCTTCTCTAAATTTTCTAGAATATGATAAGATTAGATGTTACAGCACAAGATATCAGTATAAGCTGTGAAAGCAGCTATCTTTATGGCCTTTTTAATAACATTAAGAAGATCTTTAATTGCTTTTAAATGAGGGAAATTTCTTTTTGATTTTTAGTATTTTTAGTTTGCCTTTTATATCTTATTTATGCTCCTTTATTGCTTATATTGCATTATTCGGAGCTTTGTTATCTTAGCTATGAGCAGTTTTATTATGGCATTTTATTATGGCATATTTTTCATCTAATTTATTGCTTTTTAGGGTATTAAGAGTTTTATATGCTTTTTGGAAGGTTCTTCTAAAACACTCAATACTATGATTACTACAATCAGTTAAAGTATCATGGGTATTATAAGAACTTACATAATGTTTCTAAAAAATTTGAAAAATTTGAATATTATTGTTCTTAGAATTTAAATAAACATCAATATCTCCTCTCTTTCTTAATTTGTTGGTTTATTAAATTCATATAAATCAAAAATATTTGGCATTATGCCTCATAAGTATTAAATTTGTTATTGAAATTTTATTTACTTTTTATATCTAAATTGAATTACTACTTTATTAGTAGGAAAAGTAATGATTAATTTAACTATTTATTAAAATTTTTTTAAAAGAATGGATTAAAAAAGCATAAATTAAGTTAAACTTTTGGATTGTTTGGAGGTAAATGAAAGCATTACTTTTTTATTAATAAAATAGATAATGTATTGATCTTTATTAGTTAATATCTATTTTTACAAAAAGAAGACAGGTCTTGTGGCCTGTCTTCTTTTTGAAGTTAAGTTTTGTGTTTAGAGGCTATAAGCCTTTTATTTAATGCAATACAGCTATATTATATTAGATTTATAGAGCTAAATAAAGTGATATGATGTCTTTATTTTGGAGAAGTGTTTAAAGAAATACTGATGAGATAACTATGATTAGTACACTTTCTCCTAAAATTGTTATTGTACTTCTAAGCTATTTACAAGTTATGAGAAAACACCAACATCTATTTATAAAAATTATTTATTGTATCTATTTTTAATTCACTTGTTTTTAGATTTTACGCTAAAAAGATTTGTAGGTCTACATGTTTGCAAATCACGACTATATCAATGTCCTATGCCACAACTTGAAGAGGAAAAATTATAAGCAATTCCTTCTGCTTAACCCTTATAAAAATACTGCTTTACTAGTAGCTAAAAATGACCCTGCTAATTTTTCTTATTTACTTGACTTAAAATATTTGAGGTTTGATAAAGAAAGTGCTAGAGAAATACTGCTTCTAGATAAATAATATAATTTTTTTTGCCAAAGGGATGCTGAAAATAATTTTATTATATCTAGTCTTTACTCATTAACTAAGTAGGAGTTTAGCATATTGATTAGCGATTTTAGAGTGCTAAAAAACAAGAAGGGCAAAGATTATATTTTATCTTTAAAGAGCGGATACAAGAATTACTTACTAGATAATAGAATAGCTAAAGCAGCTTAAATTTGATACTAACGCAAGGCAACTAAATAATAACTTAATAGTATTATCTTTCTTCTCTGTTATTTTTAGTAGTAACATAGTAACATTATACTAGTAGTAATAAAGTAGTACTCTAGTAATAAAGTAGTACTAAAGTAGTAGTAAAGTAGTCAAAGTAGAAGATAAAGGAGCAATAATAAATGGGAAAACATGTAAGTAGTGATATAGCAGGCAGTAGTAGTGATAGATGCAAATACAAGCTAGACATTAAGTTTTTTGCTAACAATTTGTATTTAATTCTAGCAACAATTGTTTTGTATCTTCTAAATCTTTACTGCTCATATAACGGTTTACTTGTTTATGAGGCAAGAGAAGAAATTAGTAGTAGTGTGTTTTACTTTTACATAGTATTAACAATTTTCATTATTACTATTCCGTCTGTTATCTTTTCTTATCTGCTTAATGTGTTTAGCCAGAAGATGAATGTGGAGAGTAAGACTAAGAAAGTTGTACTAAATATATGTTTAATATTTTTATTATTTCTAGCATTTGTAGCCCAAATACCTAGTACATGGTATAGTTTTGAAAGTCTTTTTAGGCAAAGCTATTATTCACAAATAAAGAGCCGTATGGATATTATTGAAAATCAAATATTAGAGAAAAAGGCTTTAATTAAAGACAAGAAAAATAATTTGTCTTTAATTAAAGACAATCTAATGGATAAGATAAAAAATAACAACTTAAGAATTGAGAAGGCTAAAAATAGACACCTAGAACTAGACTTTACATTTTTTACTATGAAGAAAGATCTACAAAAAGAAATTAATAATGCTATAGAAGAAAATAAAGCTTTACTATTAGAACTAGAAGAGTATGAAGATAAGATTGCAGAACTAGATAATAAGCTAGCAAGTTTCATTGCTGCAAAGAATATAGAGAAAACTAAAACACAAGGCATAAATGTCTTATTTAAAGACTCTTCAATTGTAGATAAAGAAAATTATATTGAATATTATAGAAAAAATTAAGCCCGTACTTAATTTCTACATAAGACTGACCCCCTTTAAAAGCCCATCTCAAAACAACTAGCATAATCAAAGCTCTTATATAAAAGGTCAATATCAAATCTATACAAACACTTTCAAATACCATATTTAATCTCTCAAATCTCAAAAACTAACGCTATAAATAAAATGCAAAAAGTAGCATCTATAATTCGCAATAACTAAACTTTTTTCCCTAAAGCTATGTTTGGAAGTCAACAAAAGACTGTTCTTTTCAACCTCAACTATTCTCTTGATTTAAACTGTCCTTTTTATAGCTTCACCACAGCCCTTCTTATAGCATTTATGTTTTATATTTTCTAATAAAATACTCCTTAAGTATTTTGTATAAAACTTATAAAAATCATATAAATATTGATTATCCTATCTTTCATATTCTTCCCCCCCCCCTCTCTATTTTCTTAACAAGTTCTACCTAACTTTCTAAATCTTTCCCTCTTCTAACAAGTGGCAAAAATTCTTCTTTCCTTTTGCTTAAAATACCAAATAAATCTGCATTCATTGCTTTTTATTGCACTAAATTGATATTAATACTTTCATCCTCAAATATCTAAATTTAAATTATAACTTTGGTCACATATGAAGAGTCAAGCTTTACCTTAAGATTATGCATAATCATGTACTGCAGTATCTTCTCTAAATACATAGTAAGTATGTCCAAGTTCAGATATATCAAGAAATAGTATTACTACGACATCACCCCAATAACACCTAATTACTTTTTAAAATTATTCAAACATATACTTCCACATATAATTCTAAAGTCTTCCCTTATGACAAAAAGCAAATTCCCCTTGCTAAAAAGAAAGTAATATATATCCTTATTCTATTTTTAAAATTCAATTATTTACCTTAATCAAATTAAGTTACAAAAATAATTGACTATACAACATAGATAAATATAAGAAAATCAATAATATTATTAAAATAATACATAATATATTATATATATCTTTATAAAAAAATTTTAATAAATATTAATTATTTAATTAAATATTAATTAATATTATGTACATTTTATATACATTATTAATTAAATAATAAAGGATAGGATATAATCATGCTAACAGTTGAAAACATCAAGTTGTACAAAATCAGTGAAGCAGTAGAAATATTAAAAAATGATTATAATCATAAAACCATTTCTCAAAATTTAACCACAAAAATAATTAGTTTAAATGCTTTTGTCATGTATAAAGGAAAACGCTATATTCCAGAAGATGTTATTCGCTATTTATTTAAAAATCTAAATAGCAAATTTGAAAAAGAAAAAACTGTAAAAGATATTAATAACAAAATGGAGCCAATAAGAGAAACTATAGAAAAATATGAAGCAGAAATACAACAAGAAGACAAACAAAATTTTAATTTACTTATTGCCTTTCAAAAATCAATAGAAAAAAGTATAGGAAAAAAATTAAAAAGAAATATGCAAGATATCATACGCAATAAAACAATAGAAAAAAATGAGAACTTAAAGAAAAAATTTAAAGAAGAGTTAAAAGAAGAATTAGTTGAAGATTTAAATCAGGAAATAAAAGAAGCTATTAAGATACTAGATAAGACAATAGAAGAGGTCTTAAAAAAAGAAACACGAAAGTTTTTAAGATATGAGATTAAAAAAAGAAATGAAGAATATACATATTTTCTTTCTTTTATAAAAGAGAACTTAAGAAAAATGATTTCCTAATTAGATGATGAAATCAAAAATAATAATGAGCAAGATAAAACAAAAATACTTAAAAAATGAATAATATCTTCCATGAAAAATAGAGATAAGAGCATCTCTATAAATGAAGACAATAACAATAAAAGATTTATATAGAAAAATAAGATGCCTTATGGGATATTTAAACTTGCTAGTTATTACTAATCGCATATTTTAACTACATTTATATAAATATAATTAAAATAATGATTTTATTTATATAAAACTATAAATATAATCATTATTTATTATTAATCTTATTAATTAGTACATTTATTGACAAAACAGTATAATTAATGTAGTATGTTAAGCTATGAAAATAAATAGCCCTAAGGAAGAAGAAATCCAAAAAACAAGAAGAGGACTATTAAAAAATAATAGATAGGTATTATATATAAAAAAGTCAGACTAACTTAGTAGATAATCAGACTAAAATTTTTATATATAATAAAAAAGTCTTAGTTAGCTACAGCTATCAAGACTTAAACACTTAAACCCGGTGTAGGGAACCCACTATACTAACCCCTACACCGAAAGGATTAGTTAAATGATAACAAAAAATGCTAGAAAACACAATAAGAAGAATTGCCAAAACACACAAAAAGAAGCAAAAATAATATTACTAAATGAGCTAATTAATGAAAATGAGAAAAAGGACAAAAAAAGTTGCAGCGAGTTTACAATAAATCAAGTTAAAGCAATAGTAGAAAAGAAATTTTTACGCATTTCAAGAATGTGTAAACTATACTGGGCAATAAATGCTAAAAACAGAAAATATAGGTCTTTTATGGAACAATATTCTACAAAAGATATCCTTGCAATGACTAATTCCTTACTAAAAAGAGATAAGGAAAAAACCGTATGCAACAGAACAATACAAAAAGATATTAAATTAATGAACAAAATAGGATTACTTAAAACAGAAACTATAAGATTTGGAGCTGGCAGAGGAAGTCTTTCTTTTTATGTACAAAACAAGGATTTAACTGATAAATATAAAGATATAATACAAAATGAAGTAATTACTCTACTCAAAGAAGAGCTAAAGGGTAAAATAATTATTGGCGATCTTGATAAGCAAATAGCAAAAGTAAAGTTTAACAAAGAGCAAACACTAAGGTTAATTAAAGAATTAGAAAAAGAAAAAGAAAAGAAGAGAAAATATCAAGTAATAAATAAATCTAAATCCAGTAAACCAAATTCGCATGACAAGAATACGCATCTTTTTAAACTTGATAATAACTATATACATAAAAAGAATTCTAAAGAAATACCTTTAGATAAAGTAGAGAAGAAAAGAAAAACCAAAATAAGAAATGGAGTTGAAGAAAGACTAATTAACAAACAAAAAATATCAAAAAAATATGTTCAAATAATTAAAAAAAACAGCAACAATGATACTACATATACAAATGCATTACTTAATCTTGAAACTGCTCTTTGTGATTACACAAAAGAATACAATAAAGAAGATATCACAAGACACTTTACAGATGAATTCTTGAAAAAATATAAAAATAAGATATGGATGATGATGAGAAGAAAAGACGGAGTTACTAATGATTATCAAATTATTTGGGAATCAAAGTTTAAGAAAAAATACCCTAAAAAACAAAAAGAAAACACTTTATTTAATAATAATAGAAGAAAAACAAATAAAGAAAGAGATAAAAGCTACAAAGAGAATGTAACCAAAACAAAAAAAGAACTTAAAGACAACATATTTAGCATACTGCTAGCCCAAACTACAAAAACAAAAAAGGAAATAAACAGGAAAAAAATTGGCAAAATAACTAAGAAATTTATAAATAGCATTGAAAACAAGCTAAGCTACAAAGATATACTTAACAATAAATATTACTACTCACTATTAGAAATAATTGAAAAAGAAAATATCTATGATAACTGTAAGTCAAAAACAAGAAAAATGAATAGAAAAGAACAACATGAATATAAAGAAAAATTGATGATTAATACTAACAAAAAGAATATCGATGAAAAGCTCAGCAAAAATAAAAATGTCAAAGTGAATAATCTAAAAATTCTTATAAAAAACAACTATTTAGAAAAAAAAATAACCGAATGTAATCATTTATAAAAAATCAAATAAAAAAAATATGGAAGAAATATAAATAAAGCTTATATATTTAAAATTAAAAGAAACGGTAAAAACCCATTCCTAAAAAAATATAAAAACATAATGATAATATCATAAAAAAGAACATAAAGAGAAAAAAATAGCAATACTGAATCTTTGATATTAAAACTAAGTATAGACAATCATAGCTTACCCATAAACTCATAAAAGTAAGTACACTAATGAATGAATGAAAAGAAAAGTACAAAAGAAAAATAAATATTTCAATAAAAAAATTGATAACAAAAAATCTCTATGTAATATAAAGCTATATCAAAGTTGATAGGATATTACAAAGGTTTTAAACAACCACTATTTTTTATTGAGACTAATTAAAAAGAGTTGTGAAAGATTATAAAAACGTGTCAGAAATTTATCTTAACAGTTAATCAAATTCAAAAGAAAAAGTAATCCAAGACAAGATAAGTACAACTTGGAAGAAGCCAACATTAAAAAATATAACTTTAAGAAAAAGGTGCTGGTGAGATAAATATTACCTTATACGCTTTCTATAAAAGAAATACATAAATATATACAAAATCAAATCATTAAGCTATCTGTAGACTTTGAAATTAAATACCTTTTTAAAATAAAAATTATTTTATTTATTTGCAATTGAAAGAATATTAACAATATTTATTGTAAGTATTAATTTAAATTGTTATTAAACTCAAAAGTTATCTTGAGGATTATATAGATAAAGTTAGTCTATAAATAGTCGAATTAACTAACTGGTGATCTCTTTTATTTGATTTACTTTATTTTGCTAATGAATTTCTTATAAAGAATACGGTAATCTTTATTAATTAATATATATATTTTAGAAAAGTAAGACAGGTCAGATGACCTGTCTTACTTTTCTAATTAATTTGTGTGTGTAGAGACTATAAACTTTTATTTAATGCAATATACCTATTTTTATATTAAATTTCAAGTTTCTAAACACAAGTATAAAAAATTAGGTAATGCCTCATTTTATTATTGATGCCATATACTCTTCATATAAAGCCCAGGCTTGTTTCTTTTTTGTTGATGAAAGTGAATTTAATAGCTCATCATATCTATAAAGAGGCAATGTATAGATGTAACAAAAAGCAAAGTAAAGTAAACCAAATAAAAAAATTGCCATTAGAGATTTAAATCCACCTGCTGGGTCAACTCTATCCAGATAGGAAAAAAAATGACTTTTAATTCTAATAATACTACAAATTAATTTACTCATATTCAAGTATCCTCCTTTACGTATAAACCAGGATATATCGCATTAAACTAAGATGTTATTCTCTTATTAGAATAATATATCAATATAGTCTTTTCTTGAAAAGGACAATATAAAGGCTGTGAACTGCTATTTCTATAATTTTCGATTATAGAAATAGCAGTTCACGGCCTTTAGAGCGTAGTTACGCCTTGCAGAATGCCCTTGATTAAAACATCCAATACTATAAATACTACAATCAGTATAAGTATCAATAGCATTATAAGAACTTGCATACTTGTTATAAATAGAATCTAGGCTAGATTGATATGTTGTAGTTTTGCTAAAGAAAGACTTAAGTTTATCTTTGTCGTCTTCAGTTAATTTAGAAGCAGTTCCTTGCTTTTCTAGGCTAACACTAAAATTACTAGAAGTATTAGTAGCAGGTACATCAGCAGCAAGCATGTCAGCAGTGATATTAGTATGCCTAGTATGCCTATCAACTTGAGCAAAAGTATCTATTTCTAAATCAGTAATTTTGCTAGAAGTATTAGTAGCAAGTACATCAGCAAGCATGGTAGTGTTAGCAGTCACAGGCAAGGGTAAATCCCTTTTACTTGTGCTTTTATTTCTAAAAAACTTGGAAGATAAAAATAATAACTTTGATACAGT
Source organism: Borrelia sp. A-FGy1 (assembly GCF_014084025.1). Lineage (NCBI taxonomy): Bacteria > Pseudomonadati > Spirochaetota > Spirochaetia > Spirochaetales > Borreliaceae > Borrelia > Candidatus Borrelia mahuryensis. The sequence goes on along the minus strand of NZ_CP043686.1, from coordinate 5,183 downwards.
TGATATAATTAAAATAAACATATTATTCCTTGTCCTTTTCTTATAAAATTTTCCCCTAAGCTATTTGTTTGTTAGATCTAGAGGAAGATCTAGATAAATTAAGAATAATTGGCATTATATCTCATAAAAATTAATTTTGTTATTGCAACTTTATTGATCTTTTAGTCCAAGCTGAATTGTTACTAAAAGTAAAATAAATTATACATTAAGTTATAATTCTCTTTTAATTAAAAATAGATAAAAGTGAATCTTTTTACTGTATTTTGAGGGTATTTGCCCTATATTTGACTAATAAATTTCCTTTAATTTATTAATATCTATTATCAAAAAAAAAAGAAGACATCCCACTAAGGATATCTTCTTTTTTTTGAATTTGAGATGTTTGTGTTTGTTAATAGTTATAAACTTTTGTCTAATGCAAAATAGTTAATTTATTTAAATTAAAGTACTAGAGATAAGCACTATTTTAATGTTCCTGACATATACTTTTCATATAAAATCCAAGCTTGCTTTTTCTTTGCTGAAGAGAGTTCGTCTAGAATTTCATCATATCTATAAAGAGGCAATGTATAGATGTAACAAAAAGCGAAATAAAGAAGACCAAATAACAGAGATCCTATTAGAGACTTTAGTCCACCTGTTGTATCAATTCTACCTAGATAAGATGAAAAACGACCCTTAACTTTAGAAATATTACAAATTAATTTACTCAAATTACCCTCCTTTCATATAAATATAAACTAGGATATATCAAATAAAATAAGATAACATACTCTTATTAGAATAATATATCAATATTATCTTTTCTTAAAAGAGACAACATAAAGGTTTTAAATATTTTAGTGTTAATTAGGATTGTTATTAAATAAATAACTAATTTTAGTACAAAAGTTAAGTAAACCTGAGATAATTGATAAATTTAGAGTTATCTTTATTTAACATATCTTAATTGGAGAGGATTAAGGTTTGTAAGAGGGTAAGTTTATAAGAAAGATAAAAAAGAGAAGATTTTTATACTATATTATTGTTAGTATTAAAGAAGTCTACTCTTATTAACTTAAAGACTCCTTAAAGGCAAAAGGGTGCATTTTAGTATGGCCTTTTTTGTCTTTGTATAAAGATAAAGATGTTATATACTTAGTGTAAGTATTTATATTGTTTTATGCATAATATCAAAACCAAAAAACCAAGAAAGGCTCTAAAAGGAGTCTTTTTGGTTTATATTATATAATGCATATAAATAAAAAAGATAAAAGAAAGATATAGCTAAGGCTAATATAAAAACAAATTTATGTACTTCTTTTTTATTGCAAAAAACATAAATTTACAAAACATAAATTTACAAAGTTAAATAATTTGATATTTTGATATCTAGTAATTCTTTATATTGTAATTTAAAAAAAAGTAAAGGTTTTGTTTTAATATTATTAAATATGGATATTATTTATTGTTTTTCTCTAGGTAGGTGCTTTAATAACTGAATTTATTTGTATTAAATATTTTTACATCCTATATAAGAAAAAGAAGTTAATAAGAAAAGTAGAGCATTTATATGTATAAATGCAAGATTAGCTAAATTACCTTACCTAAGTTAAAAAGCATAAAGGTTATCTATTTTTTATAAAACTCTTTGATTTTCTTAAAAGCATACTATAATTATATTAATCTGCGAACCCTATATTTAGTATCTTTTATTTATATTAGAAACATAAAAGCATCTACTCTTAGAAACCCCCTAGTTATAAGGGTAGTGCTTTTATACTATATAAAAGTATATTGAATGTTTTTATTGAAAAGTTATTTTTCATGCATCATTTAGTAATAAGATATCTAATCTTTTTTGTATTAACCTAATATATAATTCATTTTTAATAATAAAACAAATATTAGCTTTTTTTGTTTTTGGTTATGACTTAAAGAGATATAGGGATATTTTTTTTGTTGTGTTTTGCAAATAGCTTTATAAGCAATTCCCATTTGTTTAAGGATAGAGTTTAGGAAAGAAGTAGGTTAATGTAAGTTCTTATACTGACTTGTGACTTCTCTAGACTGAAAGCATAATCTAGAATTAGCTTTTTTAAAAATCTAATAGCTTTAATAATTAAGCTAGAGTTAACAAAAGAATACTTTCTAAAGAGTCTAGAGCTATTTATTTTATAGAGTAAATAATTAATATATTTTTTAACAGATAAAATTGATTTATTATTAATGGGCTCTAGTGGAATACCAGTAATATTATATATCTAATGGGTTTAAAAAGAATAAAATGAGCATTAAGTAAAGCTAGAAAATAAACTGGATATCAATAACACTTTAATCATTAAATTCATTATGCTAACTTTATGCAAAAATAGAGTAGTATTAGAACACAATATCATTGTATCACATTTATAGTAGCAATAAAGAATATGAGTTATATGTTAAGCCTATAGCATAGGACTTTTGTCTTTGCAGCTTACTACTAAGATTCTGTATCTTGTAAAGCAGCTTTGTGTGCTTCATTTAACTCTTCAAGCTCTGCATTTGCCTGATCCATATTGGAATTAAGATATTTTTGTTTCTGTTTAGAGGTCTCTAGGAAAATTTTAGCCTTTATCATTGCTTTATTAGCATTTGTAGAAGCATAATAATAACCGTTATATCCCATATATATTGTATTTCTTTGAAGCTTCTTCTAAGGCCTTTTCTGCCCAGCTATGTGCATTTCCAAAAGCAGTATCAGCTATATCTAGAGAAGCAGTTGCATCAGTATAACAAACGTTAAGAGTAGCGTGCCTACTCTTAACCTTGCCAATAGCTTCGTGCAAGATAGGCAATAAGGTTTGGTTAGCTTGCCTATAGCCAGATGCTTTTCTAGCTTGTTCTAAATAAGATGCAGCCTCATCAGTTAAGCGTTTCATCTCGTCAAGGGTATGTTTTACTTTTTCTAATTCTTCCTCTACTTTATTGTAGTCTGATTTAGAAGAGCTAACGTTACTCATAATGTTTTTAGCTTCATTAGTTTGGATATTAAATTGTTGTGAAAGGCTATTAGTATCAGGTTGCATATCTGCAACATCTCCAACTAGAGGCTCTTGGTTTGTGACTTGGTCCAAATAAGAAGTATCTGCACTTCTAGGTCTGCGACTTTTACTGTTATTCTTGCTGCTACTTTCTAAAGCATTAAAGGATTGTCTGTTGTCGTCTAGCATATCTTTAATCTGCTCAGCGTTGTCTTCAATATCATTGTATAGTTTACAGGAGATAACGTTGTAAATTAATAAAGAAGTTAAAATAAATAATCTAGCAATTAAATTCACCTAACTTATTACCTCTCCTTATAGCCTGATGCTGTTAATACTTTATTCTTAAAAAACAAATATATCACATTTATAAAAATAGTTTTAATACTTATTTAGAGTCCACATCTTTTAAGTTTTTATATATAACATTTAACTCTTCAAAGTCTGAATTTGCTTGAGGCATGTTGGAATTAAGACATTTTTGTTTATGCTTAGTAGTCTCAAGGCTAACTTTAGCTTTGCCCATTGCATTTTTAGCATCAGTCATATAATTGTGGTAGAGAGCATATTGGTAGCCTAGAGTATTGCTATTATTTATGGCTTCTTGTAGAGCATCGTTTGCTTTTCTTTGTGCATACTCAAAATCGTTCTTGGAATTTGCTAAAGCACCAACTGCATCTGAGTAATTAGAGTTAGCAGAAGCATAGCTGCTATTAACTTTTCTAATTGCTTGATCAAGGTTAGGCAATAAGGCTGGGTCAGCTTTATTAGTTCCAGATCTAGCAGTATTGAAATAAGAACGAGCATCATCAAGTGTACTTTTTATCTTATCAAGGGCTGATCTTGTTGTTTCTAAAGCTGCAGTTATTTTTTCAACTTCTTCTAAAGAGGTAGAAATTTCTTGTATAATTTTCTTAGCTTGCTTAGCTTCATTAGAGTCATTAGGGATAATATTAACTTGTTGCGGTTGTCTATTAGCATATTTTTCACTAGCAACGGAAGGATTTGTGTTTAGAATACCATCTGCTTGTATACCTAAATTATTGCCTTTTTCATTATCTTTTACTTCTTTTTTGTTACTTCTATTTTCATTTTTTTGTTCTTGATTATTTACTTCCTTATAACTAATACTTCTAGCTTTACGACCACTTCTTTTGTTGTCTTTTTCTAGAAGAGATTTATTATTAGCTAAATCCTGTTGAGATTTATTTATAGTCTCATATAGCTTACAAGAGATAAGGCTAGAAAATAAACTGGATATCAATAACACTTTAATCATTAAATTCATTATGTTAACTTTATGCAAAAATAGAGTAGTATTAGAATACAATATCATTGTATCACATTTATAGTAGTAATCAAGAATATGAGTTATATGTTAAGCTTATAGCATAGAACTTTTGTCTTTAAAAACTATACTATTCTAAGATTCTGTAGATTTTAAAGCAGCTTTGTGTGCTTTATTTAATTCTTCAAGCTCTGCATTTGCCTGGTCTATCTTTTTCTTAAGTTCTTCTTGTTTATTCTTGGCAGTTTCTAAGTTGCTTTTAGCACTGCTCATTGAAGTTTTAGTATCAGATATCCAGGTATAGTAAAGAGTGTATCCTAAAGGTTGAGCTTTTAAAGCTTCTTCTAAGGCCTTTTTTGCCTTGCTTTGTGCATGCTCAAGATGATCCTTAGCATTTTTTGAGGCATTAAATGCATCAGTATAACAAACATTAAGAGAAGCATGACTACTCTTAACCTTAGCAATAGCTTCTCCTAGGCTAGGCAATAAGGCTGGATTACTAGATCCTACATCTCTTCTAGCATTCTCTAAATAAGATTTAGCTGTATCAGCCAAGTCTTTTATATTATCAAGTATTTGTTTTATAGTTTCTAAGTTTTCAGCTATTTTATTGACTTCTTTTAAAGAAGAATCAACTTCCTTCATAATGTTTATAGCTTCCCTAGCTTGGTTATTAACTTGTTGTGGATAGCTGCTATTATTATCATTTTGCATGTCTGAAACTAAATGATTTTTGTCTGCATCTTGGTCCATATAACTGTTATCTGCACTTCTATGCTTACGACCACTTCTCTTGCTGTCGCTGCTACTCTTTAGAGTATTAAAAGACTCATTATTGTTATTTAGTTTGTCTAAAACCTGATCGGCGTTGTCTGTAATCTTCTTGTATAATT
>NZ_CP043685.1 GCF_014084025.1 Borrelia sp. A-FGy1 | reverse complement strand
CTTAAGCTCACTTCTTACTTTTTCTACCTTCTCATCTAACTTGACTATTCTTTCATCTAGCTTCCCTAATCCATTTCTAAGCTCATCTCTAACTTCAATCATTTGCTTTTCAAGCATACTCATTCTAGTTTCTAGATTTTCATACCTATAATTTGAATGGTGAAGTAGCACATAATCAACCACATCTTCTGGAAAATCCTTATCAAGAAATACCTGCTTTACATACTCATATCTTGATGTAACTTTACTTGCAATATTACTACTCATATAAACCTCCCATTTTAAATCAGTGAACTGCTATTCATTAGATATTTCTTTACTACTTCACTGAAATAAGTTATCAATAGCATTATCAGGATAAGTGTCAAGAATAATATCTTTACTAGCAGTCCCTGTAACAGGTGCAATAATGTCTAATACAACACCAGTAGCAGTGGTAGCAGTTCCTCTTAGAGTAACATTTACCTTTAGTCCTGCACTAATCTCATTCTTAAGAGTATTAACATTTTGATTAATCTTTTCCAAGATAAGCTTATTACTGGCTTTTTTATTCTTAATTACAACCCTACGCTCGCCTGCATCAAGTGAGACCTTATCGCAACTTATACTATCTTTCCTACAACCAATTCCACTAAGAGCCCCAATAACAAATGGTTGATCAAATTTATTATTAATAAATCCAATTACTACCTCAGTTCCAACAGATGGTACATAATCAAATTCAAATCCAGCAATCATACGTACAGCAGGAAGTATTACTCTTTTACTCTCTATTGCAACTTCAATAGCTAAACAATCATCTTTCACTTCAACAACAGTACCAACCAAATTGCTGGGCAAAAATCTTTTGTGCAATTCCAACATATTAACTCTCTTTAACACTTTAATTTTAGCATATCTAGTTTGACTTATAGCAAATAATATGATATAATTTTTATTAATAATCCGTTAAAATATTGTATGTTTGATCCCTATAGGGGAAAATGTACGAAGAAGAATTAAGACAATTTTTATCTTTTGCTGAACAGCAGAAAATTAGGGAAGTTTTTTTTCAAAAAGCTGCTGATTTTGGAATTAATACAAATTCTAATAGCAAAGCTATTCCAATACTAAACTTAATATTAGAAACAAAATTAGATATTAGAAATGAAACATATTCAATAGCTAAAAACTACGATATAAGAAAATCAGAAGCACCTTTTCTAGACATGGAAGCATGCAAAATAGGGCTTAAGAGAAAACCAGCTAGAAAAGCTACTCTTACTTGTAAAATAACTAGCAATGGTAGCGGTGAGATCTTAAAATACACTAAATTTTATTATTCTGATACGGCACAAACTCAAAAAGCAGAAAAGTTGCTTGAATACAAAGCAACTGAAAAAGTGAAATTTAGCAAAAATGAAAGTAAAACAATGCAATTAGAAGCACTCCAAGTAGGATCTATTTACAATCTTGAAAAAGGAAAACTTTACACAAATGAAATTATTACAGGACTTACTCATCTAGAGATCGCAAACATTAATACTAAGGGTGAAGATGAAGAAGACGATGATACCTTTAGAACAAGAATTCTAAGAGAGATTAATGGATTAACCTTAAGAGACACAATATCATATTACAAACGAAAACTAGAAAGTACAGAACTTATTAGAGAAGTCTTAATCAAAAGAAAAGGCGTTAATAATACCAAATTCATCTTAAGGCCACATAAGGAAACAACCACAATAGAAGAAATGAAGCAGTTAACAATAAAAACCATTGCTCACAGGTATGAAGTGTTGGAAAAAATTGATTATGATAAGGCAACAAAAAAAATTATTAAAATAAAACTTAAGAAAAAAACTGATAATATTGACACTAACATTTGCAAAGCTAAGTTAGAAAAATACATAAATAGTCTTCCAATGGGTGGTACTTTTAGCTTATATGATATGTATAAGACAATAGGTCAAGGCATTAATATACTTGAACCTAAAGAAAACCAAACTACAAGTGAAAATGAATACTGGGAAGCATCAATAACATTTGAAAACTAGAGAAAATGTAATAATGAACATAAAGACAAAAATAAATTATAAATCATTAGAATTTGAAACTTATAGAGCATACTACCTAAACAAAATTAGCTATAAAAACCTTAGAAGTGATGAAGAAATAAAACTTGCTGAACTTGCTGTTCATACATTTTATGAAGAATTTAAGATTGCTCAAAGAGCTCACAAAAACTTTTTTTGGCATTTACTAGACCCAAATAAAACTGAAGACTATATTCACTTACAAAACCAAGCTCAGGCATGGGGACTGCCCATCTTTTCATTTGAAAAAGAAAACAAAGAAAAGTTTTATCACCGAATGGTAAAAGATGGAATAGAGTTCATACAATGGATGGGTACAACAAGTCAAACAGAAGACATATTATCAACAATTTTTGGCAAGAAAAATGATATGTGGTGGTTTTCAGATTATCATCAGGAAGACAAAGAATTCATTTCTATTGAAGTTTATATGCTAGAAGAAGAACAAAAAATACAAGCATTAGAATATTTAGAAAGAGCAATACCACCCTATATTCAAATTGAAATAATTAGATTCATACTAAAACCACACAAACTAAAAAACGGTGCAAAAAAATATTCCTATGATGAACTTGTAAAAAACGGTGGATCTGATTTTATAGTAAAAGAACTACAAGATTTTATTTATGAAGCTATTATGCTCCCACATGAAGCATTCACTCTTGACTCTATAAGTAAAAAAATATTAGATAAAAAATTTTCAAACTCTCATGTTAAAAGAGAACTCATCAGAATGACAAAGGATTTAAAAGACCTAAAAATAATAATACTATTTATAAATCCTAATACCAAACTACCAATAATTAATGATGTGATTGAAAACTATTTCTTAAGGGGAGATTCAGAAATTTATATATTCAGAAGTCCTAAAGATATATACAAACACTAAGGAGATACAAGCATTATGTCACTAAAGAAGAATAACTTAGAAAAAATAGAAAATTATGAAAAGGAAATTGAATCACTACAAAAATGGACCCTAAAAGAGACTTCAAATGCACTCAAACAAAGAATAGCTGAAGTTGACCTTGAATCAATAACTCAAATTAATTCGATCAAAGATCTTAAAGGGATATTAGATTTTGTAAAAGAAATAAAAGAAGAATTGAACCTTTATAATGACAATAGAGACAATATTAGAATACACTTTAATACTTTTGTTCCTAAATTTAGCATGCTACATTATGCCTACAATAAAGCAAGACATAAAGCAGTAGCAAGCTCAAGGGGCCTTGGTAAAACACATAATTCAGCACGAATTTGGCTTGAATATCTACTTGAAAAAGACAATGATATGACATGGTTTAGGTACACTGAAAGTGCAGTATATGAAAGTTTTGTCAAACTATTTCAAGACATAATAAGACAAGAAAACTTAAAATCTCTTTTCAAGATTGGACAAAACAAAAATAATGGACTCTGGGAAATCAAAAGCAGAGTAAGCAATTCTGTCCTTGATTTTAGGGGGGGATATTCTTCCTACACCCTTAAAGGAATTGAAGGAAAAAACAAATTATTATTTGATGAAGCTATTGAATTTCCCATTGAGCCACTACTCAAATTAGAGGGAAATGTAAAGCGAAAAGATAGAGTAGAATTATGGTATCTATTCAACTATGGAGAGCCTTCTAAATATGTTCGTACAAGTTCTACTAAATTAATAGAAGGACTTAGGAAAAGGGGTGCATACATACTTAAACTCAATCCTGAAGATAACATTTACCTTGACCCTGAATACATATCAAATTTAGAAGGCTTCAAATATTTAAGTACTGATGCATACCATGAAGCTACAGGGAAAAAAGTTATAAATGATAATAATGATAATTATTACAAACCAAAATCAAAACTTAATATCATGAGTAAAATAATTAAGAGAAAATTTACAAGCTAACTAATTAATTTAGTAAACGAAATATCTTATTATATTCTAACTTGCTCAAGTTACCCTTTGAAAGTAAATTGAACTCATAACTAGTATCTCTTTTGTAAAGAAAATCACTCGTTGTTGGTACATATCCTGCAATATTTCTCCCATATTTTCTAATCTCTAAAAACTTAAGTTCAACCTCAAGATAATTTTTAAAGTTGGCCTTAATATCAATCTCTTGAAGATAATAACCAAAATTAGTGGGTTTAAGTCCTTCTAGTAAACAAGATTGAATTGATATCTCATAAGGTTTAGCTCCTTCTTTCTTAGTCTGTATATAAGATTCAAATAATTGATATAACTTTGAAACTTGTTCTTCCTTAGTTATAATATTATACTCACCATCACCAGACAAAGATTTATTACTAACCCCATTTGTCCTTTTAAAAGAAACTAAATTTTTTAAGGAGTCAATATCAAAAACATCATAAATATTTGCAGTTAATGTAAAAGTAGCAGGCTCTAGACCATTATATAAGTAAGTTGGAGTCCCAATACCTTGACTATCTTTAGGGGGAATAATCTTAACTTCACCCCTACTCTTATGAGTATGTTGAAATCCTACTATATTATAAAGAGTAATCTTATTGTCTTCTACATTCCCCTTTTCATCAATAACCCCATATACTAGGTCTAGAAAACAATCGTCTTTTGTTATTGGTACAAAATAAGGCACATTTACTGGAAAAAGTGGTGTAAAATCTTTTTCAAGACTTCTCATTCTAAAAATATTTACAACTTTTAGCCCCATTGATGCTTTAAGCTCGCTCTCTCCTGTTGAAAATTCAAGATTTTCTAGTAAACAAACAATCTTATCAATTGATTTAGCCTTGAAATTCTGTTCTATAGAATGAATATATATATTAATCTTATCTGTGTATGCAGAATACATTTGATCAAAAAAGTAAATATTTTCTGGCAATTTTAAATCCAGAGTTCCGCCACTAAAGGATCTAAGCACACCTACAAGCTGTCCTCTCATATTATATTGTTCTTCATTTTCAAAATCCAGATCTATAGAAAAATCAGTAGGATATATAGGTACCATTTCATTATCATGCTCCATTGAGATAGAAATGGACAATTTATCATAAAAATGTGTATTCTCAAGATAAGAGTCTGACCTTTTCCAAACAGGCTTAGCCTCTATCTTAGATAAAGCGATTTTGCTATATAAATCTCTAATCCCATGTAAAGCCTTGTTTGTAATTTTGTTATGCAAAACAGTGTCTAATACACCATCACGAGCAACTCTAACTTCATGTGCAATTCGACCCTTAAGACGCTTTGCAAACTGCATAGAAGAAAAATTTTCAAACATCTAGAGTACCACCCCCAAATAAATACGAATTTCTCAACTTATCTATTAATTGCAAATCAAATTGACTATTATTATCTACTTCCTTATGGTCCAAAATTTTAGAAACATTAACATTAATGCTTTGAAGAAGATCTTTTATCTTTTCAATTAATGCTTTAAGAGAAGATATATCTTTAATTCCATTTTCTATTGAAGGTACTCTAACAGCTGTTTCAATATTTTTCTCAACATCAACTTTTACAGCACCAGCTAGATTTGAAAGAGAAGAAAGACGTGTATATCCAAGTGTGTATATCATTTTAGAATCTCCTAAACTCATATTCTTACTAAGCTTTTGAAATGAATTACTAATATCATCCAATTCTTTTCTAGCATCTCTTGTGTCTAGCCCTAATAAATCATTAAGCTTACTTAAATCACCAAAATAAGATAAAAATCCAAATGCACCTTCTTTAAGTTCATTACCCATTTTACCTATTTTATCTCCAAGATCACCTGCAAATTCATTAGCTTTTCCTAAAACATCTTTAAAACCCCCTCCTAAATAATCACCCAAAGAGTCAAATATCCCCATATAATCAAGTCCTAAAATCAATGCACTAAGAGTAGCACCTGCAACACCAGCTTTACTTGTTGCAAGAGCAGTAGCCATCTTAATAATTTTAGCTGAAACTTCCTTATAAATAGTTCTAGCTTGTTCCCCAATACCTAAAAATAATAGGTAAAACATTTTAGAAATAGTAGGAATTACTCTACTTAGTCCTGTAAATGCAGCAAGTGTAGTCTTTGCAAAAAGAGTAATTCCCCCAATTCCCATCTTAATAGCAGAAGGTAAACCACTGGTAAATACTTTAACAAGGCCACGGCCAAATCCCCATATAGTGCCACTTAAGCCTAAAAACATGCTAAGCAAAACATTACTTCTGTTTAGAAGAAAAAGGCTTTTTACAATACCTAAAAGTCCGCCGCCCATAAACTTAATACCTTTGCCAACATCTGTAAACATTCCCTTAAGTGACCCCTTATTATGATATAAACCCGTTAAGGCTATTATCATGGGAGCCATGTTAGAAAACATAGAAACAAAAGATCCTAGAGTACCCATGCCAAAAGTTATTCCACCACCTATGCCCTTCATAAACAAATTATCACTTTCTCTCATCTTATTGATAAATCCTAAAGACGAACTACCAACATCTAAAGCCATCCACTTGAACCCTCTAGCGATCTTTCCATATCCAACTTGAAAATCTTCAACCATAGTATTGAATGCTTTACTACTACCCATGAAAGTTCTATTCATAATACCTACACTATCCTCATATTTTCTAGTTACAACATTATGATTATTAGGATCTAAAACCTTATTATTTTCATTAGTGAAAAAATCAATTTGAGACTTCATTGCTTCTAAATTTGGAATTGAAATTGCAACTGACTTGGTACCCCTTATGGTAAAGACTTCCATAAGATCACTAATTACATCCCTTAAGTCCTTATCATTACGCTCTGCTTTAGACAAAAGATTAATATGAGAGAGAGTTTCAACCAAATTCATATCAAGCCCGTCTTTGCCTTTAAATTCAGTTCCCCATCTCTTTTTAGCCTTAGCTAACCGCATAAGAAAATTATTAATAGCAGTATCTGTTTCACTAGCAGTTATTCCAGATGAAGTCATAGTACCAGCCATAACCCCTAATTCTTCCAATGTAAATCCTGCACCAAGATTATTGGTCGTTAAAGACTTTGATAATGCCTTATAAGGAGTCTCTCCCTTATCAAGATTAAACTTATATTTATTAGAGACCATACTCATAGTATTAAGAGTACGCTCCATAACAAACCTAGGATCAAGATTATCTGCTATATCAGTAAAGCCATGCTTTTTCCCATGTATCTGGTAAAATCCTCTCATCTGATTATAAGAATTGACTAAATAATTAGTCATATCAGACTTTGATATCTCTGGGAATAACTTCTCTGAATGAGCCAACATATCAAGTCCTACAAGAGCAGATGACATATCCATATTACCAGATAGAAATCTACCATAGCTTCTAACAGCTTCAGTGTAGGCAATATTTTTTAAAGGATTGTTTAGTGTAAAGTTTATAATATCCTTTTGAATCTTATTTGAAGCTTCTCTTCTTTTAAGAAGACTAAGTAAATTGCCACTAGAATCTTTAATATCAGTTTTTTCAACAAATTGATTATCCATACTAGAAGAGTCAAGAAACATAGCAAGTCTGGCAAAACTATTTTGTACATAACCACTTCCATCTATAGCATGCTTAGTAAAATTAGAAATAGGACGAAAAAGATCACTAAATGAACGAAGAGCAGTTTCTCTAAACCTATACAATTTGTAACTATTATTATCCAGTTTCATTCCAAACTCATCAAAAAATATACCTATATCATCCCCTTGTCTTTTAATTCCGCTGCTAATATCAATATTGGAAAAACTATTAAGTGTACTAGTTATAGTAAAAAGAGAGTCCTTTGTATTTTTTGATAAGCTAGATACACTCTTATTTAACTTTAGAAACGACTTGTTCATTGAATTTGAAAAAATATCAAAATTACCCTGTATTTTTTCAAATGTCTTATTCATCTGATTAAGACTTTCAACTACCCGACCAATACCTTCTTTAAAAGTCTCATCTTTTAAAAGCAACTCAAACGCCGCTGTAAATTCACTACTCATCTCTATCCTTCTTACTTCTTCTTGCCAAAAATAGCTCCTACAACTTTAGCTATTGCACTAGCTTTAACATCAATTTTATGTTTCACAATATTATCTATGTCTTCCTGAACCCTTAAAAGCTCCTTATAACTTATCTTGTTAGTATCTAGACTAAGATATAGCTTTGAAAGAGAACTAAGCATACTATAACTACTCTTAAGAGTCCTAAATTCTTCACTCTTAAGACAAACAAAATTAAGCAAGAGATTCTGAGTATTCAATCTCTTCGCATTTCCCAATATTCCCGTATTTACTAGTAAGAAAGGAAAGCAATTTCATTGCTAGCAAAGGTTTTTGCTTGAACAAAAAATTTAGAATATATTCTATTTCATTTATGTGGTATGGATATACTAAAGTTTTACTAATAATCTCATACAAAACCCTACTTCTCTCTTCACCAGAAACACCCTCTTGGCAAATACCAAAATAAGAGAATATTTCTCCCATATGAAGTTCTCTAAAATAAAGATATCCTAGTTCTTCTACTAAAATACACTTAATATTTGACCCCTTATTAGCTTCTACAAACCCTTTATACATTTCAGGATCAACTTTTTCATATAGTATATTCTCATCTTGACTAAATTCGGTCTCCCTTATATTACTCTTAAAAGCTTCCTTTGCTTCATTAAAATCTAATTTTTTTCTACCCCTTTTTGGTTTATCTTCATCTACTGTTTTCATGTTCATAATTACCCCCTATTAAAACATATATTTTGTTCTACAAACATTACTTGTGAATAATTCTTATTAGAATAGTGAAAAATCTTACTTATTCGCTTATCATTGATAAAATCAAAAGCTCTTACACTCAAATTGATATCAATTAGATCATGATCAAATATAGTAATACGATGTCTTTTAACTTCAAGTTCTTCTAAATCCTTATAAAGAATTACGGCATCTTTACTAAGATAATAAGACAACCCATATTGCATCCTACAAAATCCAAGAAATTGTCTCCCATCTCCTGCAAAAGTAAAATTTAGAACTGAAAAATCATTAACAACTCTATATAAAGAGTTGCTATTTAGAGCATCAACTATTGCCTTAAGGCTGGTATCCTGCTTAAAGGACTTATCAAAGATAACCTTAATCAAATCAGATAAGATTTTAGGAACGCAATAATAGATAAAATCTTTTCTTTTAGCACAAACTAAAAAATCATATGATGCATAATTATCAGCAACAGTTATAACATCATCAATATTTAAATCTGCACTAGTTTCAAGAAGTAAAAGCATATAATCACCACTATCAGCCAGAAAAGCCTTATAATAGTCTATTTGCTTCTCTTTCACTACCACACGTAATGCCTTGTATCCTGTATTAATGTAGAACTCCCTAAACTATACCTAATATCTTGCCGAAATTTCTTGTGGCAACTAATACCTTATCTATATATTCATCAGGCTCTTTCATCAACTTGCCCTTAATCTTAGCCATAATGGGTTTACCACTATCATCACTCATATTAGTATACTCTTGTCCTGTTATAATGACATTTAGCACATGCATGATCCTGCTTTTATGTTGCTCATCGTAAAATGAGACATTAAAAATAATCCCATTTCTTGTCATAATCCCATCAGGTATATCCTGATAATAAGACTTAAATGCTGTCCAATCATGCAAATGCAATTCCATATCAAAAGTTCCTTCAAATGCACCACGAGCACCTCCTCTTGTTAGAGTAGCTTTACTAGGGTCACCAATCCCATAAGGGATCATTGTCACTTCTTGTTGAAATGGATAACTTATACTACTTACAACAAAAAAATTCTTACGGTCAGCATCAATCCTTATTGATGCATAATCATATACTGGAGTATCATTAACTATCATATCTTTCTTCCTTAATATCAATATCTATTTCACTTTCACTTTTAAAATCAAATTTTAATTGCATAATCTAACCTGTTTTTGGCAATGAAAAGCTAAATTCATTTTTCATATATCTAATCTTTCCTAAAGGAACAATAGCAAACTTAATTACAATAACGCCTTTTTGCAATAGTGATCCCCTAGTCTCAACCTCAACCGTAAAATCACTATATGATCCGGACATATGCTTTTCAAGTGCCTTTTTGCACGCCTCTTTTACAAGGACTGTAAAACTATCTTCACCATCAACAGCACTAACATTAAGATTGCGATTTAAGAAGTTTCCAACAAGTTCACGCCTTAGAATATATTCAGCCCTGTACATGACTCTAGTACGCTCCACACAATCATAATCACTATCATCTGGTGAGAAAAGCTTAGCTTCTGTGACATAAACCCCCTTAAAACCTTCTACATTCCTAAACCCGGTATATCCAAGTTCTGCTATTTGCTTAACATGACTTAATGTCACATCACTTGATAAGCTTATAATACCTCTAACTCTACCATCTCCATTTAAAACTTCACTAACAGATCCATAATAAATGGTTGAACTTAACTTTCCTAAAAATATGCCAAATGGAATTCCTTTAGTAGCATTACCTAAGTAATTCTCATATATTACAGGTTGTCCTAATACTAAAAGCTTAATGGATGGCTCAAAACTACTCTTTTTCTCTTTCCGCAAAGCTTCAATATAGGCAGTCATTGTCTCATCTTGTAAAAGATTTCTAAATCTCATTACAACAAAAAATTCTCTCTTATTTTCTCTTGATATATTATTAAGTTTGCTTATAATGTATTGCCAATCTGATGCTTTACTATCAATATCAAGAGCTAAAAATTCTATATAATCTTCTATTGAAAGCATACTCTCAAGAGCAGATAAAATTCCTTTTTGAGTATTTTTAAGCTTAGGAGCTAACTTATAGGTAATATAGGAGCCTTCAGGATAATTGTAGCTAGATGCAGCACTAAATTTAATTTTAATACCTAAGTCATCTATCTTAATTTCACTATCTTCTTTAACCTGCATGACTTTACTCTTAATTCCTTCATATTCAAGAAAAAACTGTGCAGTATCTTTAAGTCCTCCCTTAGAAATAGTTGCCCTAATATCTAGAGTCTTGTAAATATTATCACCACCTGTAATAGATAATGAATAACTTGTATCTCTAGATTTTTCTGCTTCTGTAATATCCATACTAGACTCTCTTTCACCTATAGGAATTGCGTAAATAATCCCAGTACTATATGTAAAAAAGTCTTTACATGTATCTGCAAGAATAGAATGCCCTAGTAAAGAACACTCTTCTAAACTAGTCAGTTTAGCATATGCAGCACCCTTAACTTTAGGAGCATATCCTAGAATAGCAAAAACTCCACTTTTAAGTTCCTTTTCTTTGCGTAAAGAAAAATCTCTAAACTCAACATCAAGATCTGGCAATTTATGAACTGAACTCATTAACAAAACCTCTTACTAAACTCATTAAGCTTCATCCTAAATTCATGTTCTAAAACTTCAGTATCATATAAATATCCAGCGTCAACTAAAAACGCATCTAAATAATCTGGATCATATCCACTCTCTTTTACTAATTCATCTATAAATTCCTTAACTTCTCTTCTTTTTGATTCAAAACTCACCTCAGTGCTAGATGACAACTGTTTTTTTTCTTCATTTATCTTTATTTGCTTAACAACGCTCAAATCTTACCTCCTACTTCGTACATAAATATTTATATCTTGGATATTTATCAAATTTAATTTTTCTCTTCTAAATAAAGGAAATACCATTTTACAACCTATAGAAGTTTTAAGAAGTGGCAACTTTCCTGAATAATCTAGAACATCATCATATGAAATATTTTCTACTTGAATTCTACATTCTCTATATCCCTCAAATGAAAAGAAAAGATTTGTACATGCACATATCATGCCTTCAAGTTTTGAGATAGACTCATCATAAAACCCAATAATATCTAGCTTAATCTGATATTCACCAATGCCTACAAGAGTCATTTGTTGTTTACTATCAAAAGCAGTAGTCCTATAATTAGGATCTACACGACACCCCTTAATATAGGCTAGAATAACAGGATCATTATAACTTTTAGAACCAAGTAAATGCTTAAGCTCATCATCGTTAAGGTCAAAATGATACACATTTTCAGGTATGCCAAAAAATGTAAAATATTTAGTAAAAACTTCTCTTATTATGCTTTTCATTTAAAATTAAAAATTTCTCCCATACCTGTAAATTATTCTTCCAATATTGTTCCTAAAATCATTATCTGTACCTAAAAATGGCCTTGAAGGTATATTTCTAGTCTTATCCCCCTGCATGTGAATATGAGCAAACTTTAAGGGTGAACCTATAACTATAGATTTACCCTTAATATAATAAGCAACAGAGTTCTTAAGTTTCCCGTTAATGAACAAAATTCTTCTACTGCCTTTACCAAAACCACTATATTCACGCTTTCTTATGGTACTCTCCTTTAAAGGCTCCCAAGCTCTCCCATCAGGTGAACTCTGGTTTGTAAAACATTTATTGCTAATCTTCACTAATTCTTCTCCAAGCTCCACTAAAACCTTGTAATTATTAAAAGGATTAATATCTCTTACTATTCTTTTTGCAAATTTAGCAAATATTTCCTTAGCTTTCTCAATTCCCTTCACTCTTAGCACCTACTACCTCTTTCTATCTCCCACTTTTCCTTGATACAATACTTTTTCTAATAGCATGCCTAAAAGATATACTCTTTTCTCCATTCTTAAGCCTTATAAGGTTCTTCTCATAGAATGCAATAATGCTATTTCTAATCTTTACAATCTCACGGTCAGACTCTCTACTAGCACCTATTGCAAGAATAATATCTCCAGCAGAAACACGCAAAGCATTATAAAAAACTCGCATATCCTGTTTATATCCTAAATTGCCAAATTTCTCCTCAAAAGCTACAATTAAACCTACAGAAGAGTCTATATTGCTTAAAATAAATTCACTAACTTCTCTATCTTCTACACTAACTTTAGGGCTTACCTTATTATCTAATTCTTCAAACTTAAGGTATCTAGATACCTTAATGTTAGAAACATCATTTTTTCTTTTACTTCCTAGTAAGTATCCCCTTATACTCTCAAAAAGAAAACTTCCATATATTTTTAGAAAATCTTCAACTTTAATTCCTAATTTATTCATCAATATTCCCTTATAATAGGCACTAAAGTAACATATTCTGGTGTTATATCTATATAATCAGGACTAAATGAGGTACCGTCTGTTAAAGTAGAAAAAGTATGAACATGTTCTCCTTCATAACTTAAGTAAGATGAACCAGTGGCTACAACATATTCATAATAAGAATGCCCCCAATGATGAGTTTGCCCACTATAACGATGCAAAGTGTATTTGTGATTGTGACTTCCTGATATATCTGTATTGCCCTTAAACTCCAGAGATGGTATTTGACTCTTATTAAGTCTATACTTACTATTTCCACCCATCTGACCATAATTTTCTGCAAATTTTATAAATCTATTATCTAACTCATCTGCTACCCTACATCCTTTAAGGCTTATATAATCAACAAAATCATTACGTCCGTAAAATAAAATAGATCGAGTTGGAAATTTAGGAACTTGATATTCCCTATTAAGAGGATAAACTCTACCCTTTAAAACTACTGCTATTACCAAACTTGACTTATAATTTACATCTTGTGTCCAGGAGTACTTATAAGGATCAGCATAAGAAACATCTTTATAGTAAAGATATCCTAAATTGCCTTTTTCTTTAACGTAAATAAATATAACAACACTATCTATATCAGTAATAGAATCTATAAA
Source organism: Borrelia sp. A-FGy1 (assembly GCF_014084025.1). Classification (NCBI taxonomy): domain Bacteria; kingdom Pseudomonadati; phylum Spirochaetota; class Spirochaetia; order Spirochaetales; family Borreliaceae; genus Borrelia; species Candidatus Borrelia mahuryensis. Next base: position 11,939 of record NZ_CP043685.1, on the reverse strand, counting down.
TAAAGACGCATCTCCAATCTCAACCAAATTCCCTTCAGGTGTAAATCCATAACCTGCTGTAGTAGAAATCTTTTTAGTATCTATATCTAGTGAAACACTAAATCCATCTATTGCCCGTCCATGCCTACTTTTACTGCAATTTCTAAGTTCAAGTTCTATCTCATCTTGAATCTGATTTAAAAGATCTAGGTCAAAAGGAAGTCCATTTATAAAATTAAACTTACTCATTAATACATTCTCTCAATTAAAGCTAAATTCCTACATTTAGGAGTAAGTTTAATAGCATCAGGATGTAAATTCTCATACTCTAAAGGATATACTTTATGCCTATGAGATCCTTCATAACTGGTACTTACAGTGGAACTAATATTTCTTATAAGATTATAATAATAGTCAGATCGATATTCAGGATCTCTATTCCGATACTTAGTGTAGTTAGTATAACTATGAGTATGCGAACCTTTTTCATCAGTTTCACCTTCAACCTCAAGTGTTGGAATATGTCTAGTCTCTAGGATAAAACTAGATCTTCCACCCTTATTTACAGCTGATTTTTTACTTACAGATGAAGCGTTTATGCATTTAAGATATCTAGTATCAAATCCTTTAATTATCTTGCAGCCCCTAAGAGTTATATAATCAACAAAATCACTTTTTTCATACAAAAACAGACTACCAACAGGACTAGTAGGCTCATTGCAAACCCGATTAAATTTATCTGACATAACTCCATCTTTTAAAAATCCAATAGCTAAATAATTACTATATAATTCTTCATTTTTTCTTAAATAAGAATAAGGATCAAAAACGCTACTACCATCAAACTCATATGAAATAAAATGCGGATAATATTCTTCATCTTCTCTTGGCTTTAAAATCAATAAATGAACATAATTAGATGTATCATACACGCTATCAAGATTTGTACTACGAATTCCATCAAATCTCACTAACTTCCCAGATGGTGTAAAACCCAAGCCACCATCTACACTAGCTTTTCTATTAAAAGAGTCATATGAAATGCTAAACCCATCAATTATTTTCCCGTAAATCTTTCTTGCATTAAGCTTGCCAAAATTGGCATCAAAATTAGCCTTAATTTTATTTAAATCTTGGGCCTTGATTGGCAAATCTTTACTAAAAGATACTCTCACTAGTATTCTCTCCTAATTGGAATACAAGACATATTATCAGGAAAAATATTAATACTTTCCTGTTTTGAATTTACATATCTAGCAGTTACTCTATGAGAATGTTCACCAGAATATGTGGTATTACTATCATTATTAGGATCAAAATATGCATCTTTAGTGCCTGTGTTACTATATAAATACCTTTTAGAAAGAATACTAATATCTTGTCTATAACTATGCTTATGACCGCCACTCTCTTTTGTAAAAGTTTCCACAGTCTTAAGAGATGGAATAGAATTACTACCTAAATTCCAACCCCAAGATCCAGACTCTGTTCCAACACTTTTACTATCAAGTCTTATAAGTCTTCCAAAATGTCCATTCTTTTCTACCCGACACCCCTTAAGAGTCACATAATCTATAAAATTACCCCAATAAGGAATTATTGTACCAACAGGAAAGTAGGGTTCATTCTCTTCTCTATTCATGTTATAGCCAACATCATTATAAATACATCCTAGTAACAGAGAGTCACTAACTTTAAGACTACTTGAGTGCTCTAGTGTATAATAAGGGTCAAAAGATGATTTTATTTGCATAGTTTCTTCTTTAAGTGAAATGTAGGGTACTCCCCTTATATCATCCACTCTATTACCCTTAACAAATTCTCTACCTGTTTCATCCTTTACCAAAATGTCTGCACTATTAGAAATATTTCCTATATTTAGGAAGACAAAGTGTGATTTTGATTCAGTAAAACTTACAACTTTACTGTATTCAGTTTTAAGCTCCACATAATGTCCAGAATTTGTAAATCCATACCCCCCAGATATAAAAAGCATACCAGTTTCTTTATTAAACCTAAGATTAAGCCCTTCTATAACTTTTCCATATCTTGACTTTCTACTAGCAAGTAAGGCCTTTTTAAAATACTCTTGATATTTTATAAAATCTTCACATACAGGTTTACTACCACTAGAAAAACGCATAATTTACCTTTACCTAAGCTGATGGATAATTTTTAGGTAGACTTTTAGCATTAGTTAACTTTAACACTGAAATTAAATTGGGATTATCTACCTTAAGTTGCCCAATAAGGCTGAATTGAGCATAATGTCTCCCATTAACTCCACCTCTTTCTGAGTAATATCTTCTAGCAAACTGTCCTAAATGGAAATTTGCTCTCTCATATCCACCACTTTGACTGCCGTTATATACAAAGTTACGAAGCCCAACACTTTTTGAGTAAATATCTCCGCTGCTTGTATAATTTAGTAAATATATATATCCATCATACGTAGTGTCTTCTGGCAGCTCAAAAATGAATGGCTTTATTCCTAAAATAATCTGCAATGCAGCCTCATTATCAAACTCAGGTATCTTATATGCCTCTATTCTTTTAAGAATACCTTTGTCAGTACCAATAATTTCATTTGCAGTCTTAGCAGACATTGCTATCTTATTGGGAGATAGATGCATTTTTGTTTTAACTTCTTTAAGCTTGCCAATAAAGTCATCCGCCTGTTTAATCTCAACAGGGACTGCCTTTGTATGAAGTTCATTCATGCCATCAAGAAGATAATCACGATATACTACCTCAGCAATATTTTGCATAACAAGCTTTTCAGCACTCTTTATTACTTCTTCATCTCTATACTCAATATCTCCAAATGGACGCTCTAAACTGTATGCATTAAGAGTATAACTACATTTAGATAACTTATCCTTAAGCTGCTTAGGATCTGCTCCAAAATTAGCAAGTTTACTACTTTCCTGTTTATCTTCCATCGCATATAAAGCAAGAGTCCCCCCTTTTTCTGTAACTGGTGTTCGTATAAACATCTCATCTATTATTTTTAAATAAGGATTATCAAAATATTTGTCCGCCGTTAACCTTTCCCTGTAAAGGGGATTATTAAAACTAATATCAAAATTATTCTTTCCCAATTTTTATATTCTCCTATTTTTTCTCTATATTCTAATCCTGTTGGCATTCTTAGCCCTAAAATCCATTTCTGCTTCTGTAAAGCTAGTAAAATTGTTCTGCTTCTGGTGTAGTTTTATGTTTTCTATAAGTTCATTCTCATCTGTAATATAGGTAGTTACATCTGTTTTCTTTGCTGACAAAATCATAAAATTCTCATTCCATGTTCTAAGTTGTTGTGAAAGATTTTTCATAACACTCATTTGTTCCTCAGTAATACTAAGATATCCTTTTAGCCCATTCTGCTCATCATCCTTATCAGAAATATTCCCATATTTTCTAACTATCTCATCTATTAGCTTACCTATTCTATCTTTAAGGTTTGCATAAACTCTATCTGCAATATGATCAACCTTATCTTTAAGTCTTATTTCTTCCTCTTCTTTCATTACAATTTCCTCTGCATTTACATCTTTTAAATTATTTAAACTTAAGAATTTCCTTAAATTAGCTTCAAATAAAATGTTTGCACCATCTTTACTCAAAAGAATAACGCCTTCATTAAGATAACTATCTTCAGGCAAAAACTTTCTCTTAAGTTGAATTGCTAAATTTTTCTTGCTAACCTTAGCAATATCTACTGCAGGAATATCACTTCCCAATATAGCCATACCACCTAAAAAATAATTAGCATCTCTATCCTTATCCTTTAAGTGATATTCTCCACTGCATCCCCTAAGAGACCCAGACTCAATTAAAGAGTAAAGCTTGTCATCTATTGAGCCTGAAAAATACAAAATATCACCTTCACGCACTATATCATCGATCCAACCATTAGAGATTTGTGCTTCAGCTCCCCTAGATGAACGCAAAAAATCATTATGACCAATAAAAATTGGAATATCTCTTTTTTCTTCCTTAAAGTTTTTAATAATATTTTCTAAAGTTTCATTTGTAACTTCAAAAGTCCCATTAAATGTACCCAATGTCAAAAATGGCACTCTCTCTAGTCTTCCCCGCATTAAAATTTTCCCCCCTTATAAATATCTTCATCTCCAAGACCATACACTTTTTTAAAATATTCAGGCTTAAACTTAATATTAAATTCTTTAGCCAAACTAATATCACGCTCAAGTCTTAGTTTCTCATCAAACTTTTCTATATATCTAAACTCAGGATAGAACTTCTGTTCACCAAAATTAAGGTCAACTACTTTCTTTATAAGCCCAGCAAACCCTTCTTCTACAAAACGTCTATCAGCTTGTGCATAATTTTCTCTAACTTCTTGATGCGTCCTAGATATTGCATAACTACCCGTAGTACCACTTTGTGTGGTAAGTGTTTGCCCTAAGATTAACTTAGCTATTTGCATGTCAGCATATTCTTTAGCCTTAAGAAATGCATTATTTGTAGCATCTTTACTTAGAAATTCTTGTATACTAATCTCATATGTATCAGGATGCAATACGGCATAACAATTATCAGCTGAAGAAACTTGTTCTAAAATGCTAGCATCTTGTTCCTGTGTAGTTTCCCCAGTTTTACTCTTAATAGTAACTATTGAACCTGTTAAAAGTTCTATAAAGCATTGATGATAATAACTTGCTATTTCTTTTCGCTCATATTCACCCCATATAGTATGAAACAATGGAAAACCATACTCTCCATGCTCACGCCCATTTACAATAAGCAAATACTTGAAGTAATTAAGCTCTTCCTTATTTTTTCCAAAAATATTAGATAAAAAGAAAACTTTACCATCAACAAGCTCTATGTTCTCATTGAGTAGAAAATCAATATTTTTAACATAATAGCAGACACTGTTATTGTAAAATTCTTTATCCCATGTGAGCTCAAGACATGCAAATCCAAAAGCTATGGCATTCATACAAAGTTTTGCTATCTCAAACATAGAAAATCTTTCAAATTGATTTTTTACAAATTCGTAAATAATAGGACTACTTCCATTTGACACGATCTCATAATCTAGTGAAAGTCCTGTAAGTCTTGTATTCCACAGACTTGCTATCTGGCTATCTAGAAAAGGAAGATTTCTAAGTTTCCAAAATGGAATAGTATAGTATGTATCATTTATATATTTTGATAAATCTTTTTTGAGTTTTGTGCCAAATTTAATGTCTCTATTCTTATCCCCTACTGCCATACTGCCTTCTCAATTAATCTTGTATAATTTTCTAGTTTCCATATATAGTAAATAGCTTCTCTTAAATTCTTTATGCAAGAAGACTTAGGACTATAATAAAACTTATCAGGCTTAGTTTTTCTAACTTCTTTTGTAAGAGTAGTAGCACAACTAGTTATATAGAAACAGCATATTAATACTGCAAAAACAACTCTCATTTCCGCCTATTAAACTCCTTAAAAAACTCATCATCATCTTTTCTATAACTCTCATCTATCTTCTTCTCATAAGTATTTCTCTTCAATATTTCTATTTGTCCCTTTTTACAAGTCTTAGCAAGGCGTAGTAAATTATAAATAGCATAAAAACACATAAGACAAAGTCCTGCAAAAAATCCCCACAATTTACTAAAAATACTCATCATATTTATCCATGCCCCCCTAAGACTTAACAAAGGATATAAAATATTATTTAAGCCTTTAAGCTTATAAAAGAATAAGCTTTAAAAGCATCTGAATCAAACCTAATGCCGCAGCACCGGCAATAAAAGAGACTATAACAAGTCCCTTATGCTCATTAATTTTTTTTATCAAACAAGCTCACCTCCTTTTAATGTAAAAACCCGTTTTGAGAAAATATTGTATATCTCCCTCTTTTTATTCAAATTCAGGCTATCATATATAACCTTGTCTTTATCTGTTGCAATAAAATGACTAGAACCTGTTCTTTTAACCTTGACCTCAGTAATTTCAAACTCTCCCAACTTGCTAGAATAGAATTTATCCTCTATTCTGACTTCTGCAAGTATCCCATACCAACCCAAAATCTTAGTAGGCTCTAATATATAACAATTTCTCCTAATAAAACCCTTATTTACAAACTCCATATAAGCAGAATTAATCTTATCTTGTGTAAAGATAAGTCTTTTTAGTTTATACACAAAAAAATGTATTGCTAGTAAATAGCATCCACTCTTTCTAATCTCACTCAAAAATCTTCTATCTTCTTGTTCTAATGCAAACACCTATATTCTCCAAAAAACACTCATTGCAAAAGTCTCAAGCCTTAAATACACTAGTTATCTCCCCTAAATCCTTTTTTTTTACTTCGCATCACAAACCCCTTTGCTGCTTTACACCCAATACCTGCTCCAAAAAACCCAAATCCATTAATAAGTGCAACAGAAGCTATATCTGGCACCGCCCCATAAATAATTAATGAAATAATAGACACCAAGAAAGAAAAGTAAACACACAAATGTGCTAGTATAAGCCCATGCTTTGCTATAATCTTTGTTTGTGATCCAGTCCTGTTCTCTTGCACTAAACCCACCCCAACAATTTCAATATTGCAAAAAAAGAAGTAACTACAGCTGAGACTTTTACGACAAATGTTCCTATGGCATTAAAAGTAGTAAAAGAAATATTTGTTTTCTTGATTTGTTCTAACTCTGTAAAAAGTTTGAAGTAATAGGCACTATTTATTCTAGACTGTCTATCAAGTTTTGAAGTTAAAAGCCCTTTTAGATTTTCAAGTTCCTTGTAAATATTCTCTTCAAGTTCACGACAATCATTCTTAATAGCATCAACTTTTCCAATAAGACCGTTCCCATTTTTGACAAAATCAGGACTAAACCCAAGATATGTTTTAATAAAAGAAACTTGGGCTAAACAATCATCATTCTTATTCTTAACAAACTGCAAAACTTATATTGGCTTATTGATAATTAACGAGCTTTAAAAGGTTTGATTCTAATATTAATACCTATATAAAAACATAAAATTATAATATTGTCAAGTGTATTTCTTGCATTCTATCTAATTCCCCAAACTACTATTTTAGTTTTAACCAAAGATTTAGAATTAGAAATAGTAGTTCACTAAAATAGCTATTAACAGATTTAAATCTATTTTTTATAATTATAATAGGAAAAATTATTAAGTATTTTTTATCCAAATTTACTATTAAAACTATATAAAAAATAAATTATTTAATTTTTATCTATCAAATATATTTACAAAATATACATTTTGTGTATATAAATATATATATAAAAGTAAAAATAACTTAACAAAAGGATGGTAAACATGTTAGTTACAGATAATGATAAAATTTTATTGTTCAGCCCTAGTGAAATAAGTAATATTTTCAAGTCCCTTTACGGGCTAGATTATAGTATAAGTGGCATTTCCAAGACATTTACAGCACTAGACGCTGGGATAAAGATTGGAAAGACTTCCTATATTGCAGAAGAGTTTATACAATACTTATTTTTCAAAAAACTACAAGACATTTCCATCACAAAAGAAAAAATTGCTAAAAGAAAAGAAGAAATATTAGAAGGAATAAGTCCTGAGTTATTAGAATCAGTGTTCATGATGAATAAGTCAAGAACTAAGGAAAAATATAAAAATAAAACTGAAGAAAAATCAAAAAAAATAGAAAAAAAACTTATTGAGATAGAGTTATTAAAAAGAATAAAGGAAAAAAAATGTTTGTTTTGTAAGCTTCACAAAGTAGACAGTCAAGTTTCACTAATAAAAAAAATTAAGAATATCAAACACATAGAATATATCATGGATAATTTGATCAAATAACCTTTTAGAACTATAAAGGTGTATTATTGACAGAAAAAAAATATTGATGTAATATAAAAGTATGTGTGTAAAATTTTTTCAATTAGATGTAAATAGTGGAGCTGCAATGAATTACAAAAATAATTATAAAAAGGGAACAGGCCGACAAACCCAAAAGTTCCCTAAAAACCACAACTCGCATTGTAGTGTAAATAAATTACTCATTACATTCAAACAAAAGGATCAACAAAGGATCCAAAGGATGTTTGGAATGATATACAAAATCAACCCCAAAGGATCAAGACATTTAAAAAGATCCAAAGGAAGTTTAACCCAAATCCAAACCCAAAACAAACAAAATGAAAAAGGGACATGGAAAAGGAGATGTTTAAAATGATATACAAAATCAATAAATTTTTCAAGTACTCAACAAGAAATAAGGAAGCCTTATTACGAAGAATAATAAACAAAAGCAAAGAAACTTTAGTTCATGTTTCTTCAATTACAATAGAGCAAGTAAAATCACGTGTATCTCGCACTCTAAATCAGATTGATAGAGTAGAAAAGATTTGCTGGGCTATTGAAACTAAGGTAAGAGAATACCATGAATCAGGAAGACTGAAGCACTATTCAGCATGTGATATTCATAGAATGGTAAACTCAATCTTTACTAAAAAAGATGCTAGAAAACCATATGCTACTAGTACACTAAAGGCAGACATTAGAGCTCTTAAGGGATTGGGTCTTATTTATGCATTTGTTCAGCCCTTAGGAAAAGGAAAAGGTGGATTTTCATTCTATAGTATAAACTACAAAAAATGGAAAGATTATAAAGCAATAATTAGAAAATATTATGAAGACAGACTTATTGCTGATTTAGCAGATAAGAGAATAAAAGGTATCTTTATAGAAAAAATTAGAAACTTAGAGTATGAAGCAGAAGAAAATCTTAAGACAAGAAATGAACAACCTGAAGAAAAGAAATTGTCAAATGACTACCTACAAAATATCCCCCTTTTATCTTACGATAAAATAAGTTTACTTAAGTATAAGAATTCTAAGAAGTCTATTTTGAAAAAACAAAAAAAAGAGAAGCAAAGATCAGATAATAGTGCTTCTAAAGCAGGGATGGCTAAGAAAAGATCAGGAAACAAGATTTCTTACAAGAAAACATATGAAGAATACATGGAATGCAGGCTCAAGAGTGTTTATAAGGTGGATAAAGATAAAATAGCTAAAATAAGGTGCAATAGTGGAAACATAAATACATATAGAAACGCTTTGCGTAACTTGGAAGTAGGGATAACAGCTTATGCTGGTGATTATTTAGTAGAGCATATAACAGAACATTTTACAAAAGAATTCGTTGATAAGTACAAAGATAAAATATGGATGATGAATCCTAATACAGAAAAGGTAAATGACTTTAGTCTGATTTGGGGCAGATTCACTGATAAATACATGAATAAATATAAGCAACAAGAGATTGTGGGAAGAATAACATACTCTGATGGATATGGAAATGTAAGTGAAGTTGATAAGAATGGAAGATTTACAAATAGTAAAGTAAAATCAATGAAAATGTTACTAGATGAGTTCAGGGAAAATATAGATAAGGGTAGTGTTTACGATGGAGTTGGATTTGGAGATGTTAAGAAGAAAAATATATTGCTTGAAAATCAAAGTTCACGTAGGTACGTAGGGTGAAAAAAGAAGATTGAAAGTAGGGTTTGTATTGGCTATAATAGGCACATATGTGTTATGGGGAGTAGTGGCATGGGATATTTAGTTGATAGTATAAGTAAGTTTTTTTTCTCTAGTAAAGAGTCAGAAAAGTTTGAAAATAAAAAGATGCCTGCTGAAACAGAAGAAAAGAAAGATAATCAACTTATCCTTAGTAAAGGTATTAGTAAAGGTAGAAAATCTGTTAGTCTTACTGAAGAAGAGAAAAGAGAAAGGCGTCGTATGAGTTCTAGACTCTATAAAGAGAGAAATAGGGAAAAGATAAAAGAGTATAGGGAAAAGAATAGGGAAAAGATTAGGGAATACTTTGTAAAAAATAGGGAAAGATTGAAGGAAGTAAGACATCAGTATTATCTAAAAAATAAAGATAAAATAATAGAGAAGAAAAAAGCAATAAGGAGAGAAAATCCAGAAAAAATAAGGGAATATGAGAAACTTTATAGAGAAGCTAATCCAGAAATTTATATAAAAAGCAGAAGAAATTACTATTACGCAAATCAGGAAGAATTGAAACGTAAGAGAAGAGAAAGATATGCAAGACAAAAGCTAGAGAAAGAAAAAGCAAATATTTCATGAGTTAATAATATCTTTTACTAAAAGTTTTATCTTTATAATATAGAATATCATAAAATAAAAATTTATGATATTCTATTTTGTCTTATATAATTTTATATTATCTTTGCTTATGAGATGCTTTTATGTTTTAAAATAAAAACACAAAATGTTTTAAAAAAGAACACAAAAATCTTGAAATTTTTTGAGCTTTCTTATAACAAAATAACTTATATAATGCCCCTATTTTACTTTCTAGCAAGAATAAATTATTTTAATAAATTTAAAACCTTGATATAAGTAATTGACATCAAGAATAAATTTTTGTATAATTAAAGTAAGTTATGATTCAAGAAAGATGTTTAGTTTGAGATACTAGTAGAATACAGTAAAGCTTATTGATGGGCTAAAAACTTTCTAGTATAAAAGGAGTTTAGATATGAAAATTACAAAAGACAATAAAAATAACACTAGTGTCAGCAAGAACACCAGTGCTTTATTAAAAAAAGAAAATCTTGTTGTAAATAATAATAGCACAATACTTATTCTAAATAATAGAGTTGAGATAGCAGCATATGCTTTTAAATTTATAGGACTTGTAGGTATTTCTTTTTTATTGCTTATCTTTAATGTTCTTAGCTCTTATTATGGGTTTGTTTCTTATAATAACTTGGACAATTCAAGTAAAGAATTTGAACTTTTCTCTCTTTTAGTAAGTATTGTCATGATAATAGTGCCTTCTATGGTATTCATGTTCTTTTATTCTAAACTAAGAGAAGTTAGTAAAGGATTGCTAAGTTTAGGTAACCCAGAAAAGGTAATAGCGGTTATTTTGATATTTGTGGGTGTTACAGCACAACTTTTTAGTACATTCATGACATATGAAACTCTTTTTTACAAAAAATTTAGTAATTATATTGAAAATGAAATTGCTAAGAATAAAGAATATGTAAAAAAACGAAAAGAATTTTTAGCAAAATATGAAACAAGCATATTAGAGTCAATAAAGGAATTGGATTCAAGAATAAATGAAAATAATAAGAGAATTAAGTTGGCAAATGACGAGCATATTAAGCTAGATTATACATTTAAGACAAATAAGGAGAATTTACTTAAAGAAATTGAACGAGCAGATGCTGATAATGCTAGGTTAAAGCTTGAAAAGAGTTATAAGCTTAAAGAACTAGAAAATAACAAAAGTGAAGTAGTATCTTTTGACTTGAAAAATTTGAGACTAGGTGGGCTTTATGTTTTAGGCGGAACTTCAACTGTAATTCCAAGTGATGATATTCATAATATTATATTTTGTTGGTGCTTATTCTTACTATCTTTGATGTTAGATATCTTCTTAAGTGTTTCATTTTGTGTGCTAAGAAATACAATTGGTGAATTTCTATTGTATTATAGATCAAATTATAATGGTAAGTGTGGGAAGAATAAAGAAAGCTTAACTTCAAGTTTTAAAACTAAACCAACCATAAAAGACTTTAATGACATACCTACTGAAGTGTATAATGCAGTAAAGGTTATATCTAAAAATTTGGAAAAAGACAATAAAACAATCAAATCTATTAATACTATCCATAATAGTACTAAAATGTCAATTCATGAAATAAGAAAAATGCTACAACTTTTATTTGATTATGGATTTTCTTATAAAGGACAAAAAAGATTCATATTAAATGTGGATGCAACATTAGCCTATATTAAGAATTTTGATGGTAATAGGATAGATCAAACCTTAAGAAGTGAATTTAGAAAAGCATTTAGTAACTTAGCAGATTAGTAGGGCTAAAAGCATAAATAAAGGAGTGAAAAAATATGAGAAGTATAGTATCAATGGCTGAAAAGGCAACAATAGATGATGT
>NZ_CP043684.1 GCF_014084025.1 Borrelia sp. A-FGy1 | reverse complement strand
AAAAAAGCAGCTGCTAGCAATATTAGTAAGCTAGCCTTGTCTGACTCTTCAGATAAGCAAGATGAAAATATAAGTGACACTACAGATGAAGATAGAAAACATGAGACTAGCACTCACATGCTTGCTGCTGATGATCCTACTACTTCTAGTGCTAGCATAGACAAGGAAGAAACTAAAGGCAAGTTAACCAAAGAAGACAAAGAAAAGCTTAATGTTTTTTTTAGCAAAACTATAAGATATCAATATAGTCTAATTTCCATTTATAACAAATATGCAAGCTCTTATAATGCTATTGCTACCTATGGTGATTGTAATAATTATGGTATTGAATGTTTTAGCCCAGGACCTTCCGCAAGGCGTAGCCAGGCTCTTGATGCTCTAGAAAAATTAAAGCTAGACCAAGAGTATTCTAAACTTAGCAATATGCTAAAGGACGCTTTGCCTGCTTACGACACTAGAACTTTAGATGATGCCATTGAGGAGTACAAGCAAGCTATAAGTCAAGCCAGTGAGGCTGAGTGTAGGATAGAGAAAATAAATGATTATAAAGAACCTACAAAGGATGAAAAGGAAAAAAAGAAAGGAAATGTAGACCTTTTAAAAACAGTTAGCAATGTTCTTGCTGTTATTGAAAAAACTATTGAGATAGCTAGCTTGTCTTATGCTGATGCTTTTGCTATTGTTTCAGATAGCTTATCTTGCAGCGAGTTTAAGGAATCTTTTTCTGAGTTTAGGGCAGCTGCTAAGAGGTATGCTAATGGAAAAGGAGACAATGCTGCTGATGTTATTGTAGGTCCTATTTTAGGCATGTCTCATCCTGGGCTTGAAGATAGTCGGTTTGCAAGAGCAAAAATGTTTGCTCGTAATAAGACAGGAGAAGAGGTAGAGAAAATGATTACTGCTATTGATAAGCTGTTAGAAGCTTATAAAAGGGTCAAGTAAATAGTTGATATAAGCAATAATTAGGCTAAGATTAAAATTAGAAACTTGTTTATATTTCACAATAAACTTTAGTTAAGATAAACTTAACATTCTCTCTAAAAAGCATCCTTAACTTTAAGGAGTGCTTTTTTACTTGCTTGCTTTAAGTGCCCTTTTGATTTAGCTGTACTTCCTTCTCAGGTTTCTCTTTAGGCTTCCCCTTAGGTAATTCTTGCCTAGCAGCATGACTATCTTCTCCTACTTCTGGTTGTTTTTGTAAACCTAAAGCATCTGGCTGGCCAACTTTTTGTTTTGGTGCAGCCTTTTGTTGTCTTTCTGCAGGTTCCTTTTTTACAAGTCTTGATAAGAACACTTGCTTGAAATCTTTATAAATAGCCTCTAGTATCTTGCTAAACCTAGAACATTTCTTTGTCTCACATAGATATTCCCTATCATCAACTTTTCTTATTGTAATATCATCCCTTCCCCTATACTTTTTCTCAACCCATTCTTTTAAGTAAGCATAAATATAGTCATAATTTACATCTTGTGGACTTAGTATTGGGAAATTGGTAATATTAGGATTACTCTTTCTCTTTTGAATCTCTTCACTGCTATATATCTTCCAAAAGATATCCTTTCTTACTGATGCTCTTAATGCTAAATACTTTAATGTAAATCTCATTTTTACCTCCTATATTCTCTACTTGTTTTTTCTAAGAAACTAGAAACAAAGTGCGGTTCCAGCCTGTTATTTGTTTTCTGGCTGTATTCTGTTTTTGCATACTTAGTTGCCATGCTTGCAAAAAGCGAATCTTTGTATCTATCGTACTGGCTCTTATAAGAACACGTTTCTTGTGTTTTGAAGCAACTATCAGTTTCCTTTTTATCAATTATTTCTAGTAAAGAATAGTAATAAGAATTATTAACTGCATCTGCGTAGTTTAACCTATCCTTCTTCTCTTCTATGAATCTCTTAATTAAGGTTGCAACCTTACTCTTGTCTAGTTCCCTTCTTATAGTTGTTATTTGAGACAGTAGTATGCTAAATATATTGTTCTTAAGTTCTTCTCTTTGCTTTTCCCTTTTTTCCATTTCCTTCTCCTTACCCGTTATCTTTTCTGTCTTTTTGCTTTTGTTAACTTCCAGATCGTCTTTTTTATATTTCTTTTTAAATCTCTTCTCCCAGATAACCTCATAATCGCTAACAACTCCATCTTCTCTTCTCATCATCATCCATATCTTGTTTTTATACTTGCTTGTAAATTCTTCTAGGAAGTGCTTTGTAATCTCATCCCTTCTGTAACTTTTTGCATAACAGTTAAGAGCAGTTTCAAGATTAAGCAATGCATTGATGTAGGTGGCATTGTTATTGCTATTATCCCTAACAAGTTGCATGTATTTTTTTGCAACGTGGTGCTTTCTAACTAGTCTCTCCTCAACTCCACTGCTTGCTTCTCTTTTCTTTGTCTTCTCTTTACTTTCCTCTTTTTTTAAAGGCATTTCTTTAGAATTCTTTATATATGTATAGTTACTATTAGTTTTTAAAAGATGCCCGATCTCCACATGCGAATTTGAGCTTAACTTTTCTTCCTTATCTATTTCGCTTCTTTCTTTTTTACTCTCCTCTTCACTCTCTTTATCTTCTTCCTCACTTCTCTTCTTCTCTACTTCCTTTAATAACCTTAGTGATTTCTCTTTATCAAACTTTACTTTTGCTATCTGCTTATCAAGATCACCAATAATTATTTTATCCACTAGTTCTTCTTTAAGAATAGTAACTAATTCAATTTGTATTATTTCCTTGTACTTACAAGCTAAATACTTGTTTTGAACATAAAAAGAAAGACTTCCTCTTTTAGTGCCAAATCTTATAGTTTCTGTTTTAAGTAGTCCTATTTTGTTCATCAACTTAATATCTTTTTGTATTGTTCTACTACATACTGTCTTCTCGTTATCTTTCTTTAGCAAAGAATTAGTTAAAGCAAGAATATCTTTAGCAGAATATTGCTCTGTAAAAGACTTATACTGCTCATTTTTAGTATTTATTGCCCAGTATAGTTTACACATTCTTGAAATACGCAAGAATTTCTTCTCTATCATTGCCTTAACTTGATAAATTGTAATCTCACTACAAATTTTTTTATTCTTGCCCTTATTTGCTCTAATTAGTTCTTTCAATAGTGCTTTCTTTGCTGCTGCTGCTGCTTTTTGGTGGTTTTTCTTGTTTTTTATCTTATTTTCTGTTATCATTTAACTATCCTTTGTGCGGTATAGGGTTTGATTTTGTAGTTGCCTACACCGCTTCTTAAAGTCTTAATAGCTCTACCTGCTAAATAAGACTTTTTTTATTTATTATTATATAAAAAAAAGCATTAGTCTGACTAGTTTACAAGTCCTAGTTGGACTGTCTTTTTTTTATATAAATACCTTCTCTTATTTCTTTAATAGTTCTATTTTGTATTTAGCAAAGGTTTTCCCCTCTCCAAAATTTGCTTGTTTTACAGCTTATCATACTACATTATTTGCATCACTTTGTCAACAAATATTATATATTGATAATGATATTTTGGTTATACAAATAAGCTTAAATTAAAAATTAATCATTTTAATTTAAGCTTATAAAGTAGACGTGAACTGCTAGTAATCTTTAGCAAGCCTAAATATCCTGTAAAGAGTCTTATTTGGCTTTTCTAGCTTTCTAGTGTAGATTAGATATTTATTTATTTTGTTTATCTTATCTCTAGTTTTTTTTCTTCGCTATTTTTATTTTTCATAAGAGAAAGTAAGTATCTAATCTGCTCATCTTTGCTTTTAATATCTTCTCGTAAAGCGTCTTCTCTTTCTCTAGTCTTTTTAAGCTCTCCCCATAGGGCATCTTCTCTTGCCTTAGCATCCTCATCTTTCCTTCTAAGCTCGATAAGCAAATCATCTTCTCTTGTTCTAGCCGCATCTTCTCTTTGGCAAGCCTTCTCGTCTCTTCTTCTAAGCTCGCTAAGCAAGTCATTTTCTCTTGCTCTAGCCTCCTTAAGTTCCTCTCTAGCCTCTTTAAGTTCCCTCTGTAGGGAATCTTCTCTTGTTCTAGCCGCATCTTCTCTTTGGCTAGCTTTACTAAGCTCTTCTTTTAGCGTATTGACTATATTTTCATCTAATTCTTTTTTCAGTGATATTTTTAAGTTTTCTACTTTTTCTATTATTTTTTTTTGAAATTCTCCTTTTAAGTTTCTTCTTGCTTTTTCTTCTACGCTTTTTTGCATTGATTCGTGAAGTGATACAAAGAAAGCAATATTTTGTTTATCTTGCTGCTGGATTTTCTCTTCATGCTTTTCTATAATCTCTCTTACATGCTCCATTTGCTCATCAATAGCTTTTTTAATCTTTTTCCTTTCATCAGGTTTGCTATTCAGCCTTTGACACAAATAGCAGATAATATCTTCTGGAATAAGACGCTTGCCTTGGTAAGCAATAAAACAATTTAATTTGGTTATTTTTCCGGTTAGATTTGGGAGATTGGTTTTAAAATCGTACTCATTTTTTAGAATCTCAACTATTTCACTTACTTTATATAGTTTGATATTTTGAATTTCTATCATTATTAGCCTCTCCTTTTTGAATTTATTTAATATTTATTAATAATAAATAAATTCAATATTTATAAATATATATTTTATAAAGTAATATTTATAAAATATAATTTATTTTTATTATAAACATAAAATTTAATTTATAAAAGTTTTTTTAAGCATTTTAACTCAAATAGTATTTATAGCAAAAATATAAAATGCATTTTATTATTGACTTTTGCATTATTTGATCTAATCTTTATAGGCAATGAATTTGTAATTTGAATTTCATCAAATCATTAATAGACCTTGAAAAACAGAACAGGGAGCTTCATTTTTGTCTATCTCCTATCGTTTTTAGCAGAAATGACGCTTCATGTTTATCATAAGAGGCTTTGGGGGGTTATGTGATTGAGTAGTGCTAGAAAAAGAGTAGGTATTATTGGAAGCATAACTGCAGTAATGCTAGTTGCAATATCAGGACTTGGAACATACGCTAAGTATGCTTTTGAAGGGCTGCTAGCAGAGTTTAGAAGAGAGATAGTAAAAGAAGTTAGGGGGGTTTCTTTTCTAGATGAAGATATGAGCAGTATCAAGGGGAAGCTGGAGTCTTTTAGCGTAAAGTTGTCTGAATTAGATCAGGAGATGACTGGTCTTAAGAGAAGAATTGAGGCTGAATTTGAGTCTTTAAAAAAGAAGTACTTAGTTTTGTTACAAAACTTCAAATGACAATAAATGCAGAGTTAGTTGATATTTTAGCAAAGCGAGAATAAGTTACTTCTTCTTTTAAAGAAGAGATTTTAGCTTCAAAAAATTTATTAATGGGAAAAAAAGAGGGAGAGGTATGAAGTATAAGTTAGCTAGCCTTTACAGGGCAGCATATAAATTTTTTTACAATCTGCTAAAGGAGTATTTCATCAAAAAGTATAGGTCAGAAATGCTAGAGGGAGCATGTAGGGGAGTAGCAGAAATAGCAGTTGAGTGCAAGAGAATAGTTGAGAGTGCAAAACATAGGCTTGTATTGCCCCTGCAGCATAGTTTTAGTGATAACAATCCAGTTATTGCAAAATATGGATGCTACTTTTTGTGCATCCTGTTTATAGGACTAGTTGTGAAGGAAATTAAGGATAAGGTTGAGAAGTGCTTTGATAAGTTTGAAGTCGATCTTTTATATAAAAGTTTTTCTAATGCTGGTGGGCTTAGGGAGCAAAATTCTTATGTAGAGGATCCAGATCTAATTTTAGCAAATCTTGGTCTTGATGAGCATCTTTGCTACAGGAGTAAACATTACGAGGTCTCTTACAAGGTAGAAGAGAGTGATCTAGTTATTGGGCAGTACAAAGACAAAGAGAGTGATATGTATCATTTTGTTGTGCTAGGAGATTCTTTGGGTGAGGTTGTATGGGACTCTCTTGGTAGATCTAGAGCAGTAGAGGTTGGCATGTTGTCAAGTCTGCGTGTATTTAAACTTCTTGATAAGAGTCTTGTTGCTGGAGTAAGAGAAAGGCTTGCTTTTTACAAGAATGAGTTTAGGGGGCTAAGGGCAGAATTAGCATGAAGTAAAGTTAATTCTTAAAAAATAAAAAAGGAGATTTTAATTTATGAGTGTTATAAAAGACGTAGGCAAGATACTTGATGCAGCTCTAGCACAAGAGGGGTTAGCAAGTCAGCTTGGGGGAAATGCAGATATTGTAAAACAAGGGCTTGTGCTAACAAATGCTGTTCTTAGCTATATCGCATTAATTAAAGAAGAGATTGTAAGAGCAAATGAGGTTAGTGCCGCTAAGAAACGCATTTTTTCCAAATTAGAGAAAGTTAGAAGGATAATACATAAGGCAGGTAGTTTTGCTGAAGATGACTGGGAAGGGTATGAGGAGTATATCAGAAAGCGAGCAGAAGCAGCAAGAGAGGCACTAAAGAGTATAAGAGAGGGGGAATAGGTATGCTTAGCTTTAAAGACAGATTCTTCTTACACTTGAGAGGCACAAGCATATCTTTATTGTTTTTCTTGCTATTCTCTTGTGCTAGTATTGCAAGTCTAGCTGATCCTCCGGTACTGCTTAACAGAGATGAAGTTGTAAGTTTGAGGAAAGATGAGGCTGCTTTGTATGATTATTGCCTTTACCTTTACTCTTGGCTTGTTGATGCTAGCAAGTATATTTCCGCACACTATCCTTTTGAAGATAGAGTTCAGTTTGAAGAGTTTGATGCTAGCTATACTTTTGGATCTGGGAAGTCTGGTATTTCTAATAGGATTAAGTACTTTAAGAGGTACATAGACAAAAACAGACCCATAGCATTGTATTTATACCACAAATATTCTGGTTTGGGTTATAAGGGGCCAAGATAGGTGTTTTACCAAGAAGAAGAGAAAGTAGAGGATAGTATTTTTAATAAGGAAAGTGAAGATACTCTATCTTTGGCTTCTTTTAAAGAAGAAGAAGAGAATGTAGAGGAGGAGCAGGAAGAAGAGGGCAGTAGTCAAGCTATGCCAGAGGATGCTGTTCTAGTTGGTGGAGTATCTAGGGAAGAAGCAGAAGCAGAAGAAGAAGAGAGAGAAGATGATTTTGAGGCTAGTTGTGCTAGTGAGCTTGATATAATCCTTTTTACTGATGAGGGTCAAATATTTGATCTTACACCCTATACTGATATTGCAAGTGTAACTCTAGAGCGAAAAATAGTAGATCCAACTTTAAAGACAGCATCAAGTGTGTTTAGGTTTACATCCTACGGCTTATCAGGAGAATTTTTAAATTTTTTGTTTTTCAGAAAAGATGATGTTTTTGTAGAAGTGCATGAAGGCAGGAAGCCTTTGTTTAAAGGTATTCTAGAGAAATTTTTTACAAGAGAAGTGCTAGATCTTAGTAAGGGCATAAGTTTTACTGTAAATGATTACTCTAGCTTGCTTAGGTTTTCTTTCCAAAGGCCTGTTCAGTTTCCAGTTGCATATCTAGCAGACTGGCTTTATGTTTACAATCCCTTCATTAAGGATCAATCAGTGCTGCATTTGATTTTAGAACACACTAAGCTTGCTGATCTAGTTGATGAGGAGGCATCTGAGGCTATTCTTGATCGAGTGCCTGCTGTAATTATTGATGAGGGGGAAGAAGTTGAGACTATTATATCTGCTCTGCTATACGAATTTGGATATGCATATACTTTTACAGGAGCAGGCAAATTAGTAGTACTTCCTATATGGAAATCTGAGGTAGTAAAGCAGGAGATAGAGATTTGCAATATTGATTCTGGAAGCTATGTCTTGTCCAAAAGTAGTGCTAGTAGCTATGATTCAAATAGAATTATTTGGAGAGAGGGAAAATTTCAAAGCAAAGAAGAGGGGATAAGTAAAAAGAGACCTCTTTACTCTGCCCCAATCAGTGTTGCAGGATCAGGTGGGAGCTTGTATGTTGCTGTGCTGCAAAAGGGAGTTGTATATCCAGATTTTGCTGACAAGGTTGGTAATTTTGTATTTCAGGAATATGATCCTAGTTGGTTTGATACTGCCTATAAATGGGATTTTACACGCCGCGAGGTATGGCATGATAAGTATGCTGTAAATGAAAACTTGGCAATAATTTGGACCAGTAATCTTGAGGCAAGGTTTAGTGCTGATTCTAGTATAAGGCTAGTTCATGAGGAGTACTATCCAACTAAAGCAAGAATCTGGTTTAAAAATACTTCAAGTAGCCAAGGCTCAAGATACATATATTACTTTGATATTTACGGCGACGTGTTTTACACAACTGTAAAAAACGTACTACAAACAGATAATGCATCCTCTTATTACGCAAAAAGAGCAGAGTATGCTACAAGATTCATTTTTGATGCAAACTCTGCAGTAAGGCTTTTTGATTTTCTAACGAATTTAAGGGTTAAAGGTCATACGATAGTAAATTTTAGGTCATCTCAAGAGCTAGAACTTACTGATTTTGTTCGACTTAGAATAGAGGAAGAAGAGCTAGAACACTTTTTCTTGATTTTATCAAAAAAAATATCGCGGTTTGATATGCAAAAACGCTTTTTTGAATATGAGGCCTTAACCTGGGGAGATTACTCTCATTATGATTATATTACAACTTCAGCACACATAGGTCTTCTAGATAGGACCACATCTATTTACGAGGTAGTAGTTGCTCCTTTTAATTATAGTGCAGAAGAAGAAGTTGCAGAGCAAGAGCAACATTCTAAAGAACGGCAAGAGGTGCCTCATTTTAGAGCAACGGGGTTTAAAGATGAGGACATACTGGGTCAAGCAATGCAGTTTGGAAAGGAAGTTGGGGTTAATAGGATTAGGCTGCTAGCTGGTGATTTTTATATTTATGCACCTCTAGTTATTAACAATTTTGAGCTTAGAGGGAAAGAGGGTGTCTTTTTTAGAAGTGCTGGATTTGCTAAGAATATGTTTTATGCAAATAAATCTTTTAAAATGTCTGGATTTGCTATATGCCAGACTGCTAAGAGTGTTCTTTTTATATCAGCGGGACGCATTAGTGAGCAAGAGAAGCCACTAGAAGAGTATCTTAGCAATCTCAGGTTTGCAGCAAACACTACGCTTAGACTTTGCTCAGTATATGGGACTCAAGAAGAGAAGCGTGCCTCTATTTATTCAGTAGGTGCTTCTTTTGTGTATCTTAAAGACATGCGGTTTAGTTGTAATCTTGGAGCTGCTTTGCAGACAGAAAGGGTAGAAAAAATTTTACTTGAAAATGTGAAGTTTAGTGATACTTCGCGTTCCCTAGACATTAAAGGAGTTAGCAACATTAATATTATAAATATTTTTGTTCTAAGAAATAGAAAACCTTCAATCTTATCAGGAAGTAACGTTTTACTTAGAGGAGGCGAGTTTAAGGAGAATAGGGATGCTATAAGGCTAGAAGGATTTTCTAGCGTAAGAGTTGAGGGAGTAGAGTTTAGTAGTAATCTTGGGGTTGCTTTGCATCTTGTTGATGTTTTGCAAGCAAAGCTTTTAGGCAACACTTTTACTGAAAATGAAGTAGGGCTTTCTAGCATGACTCAAGATTTGCTTATAAGAGATATATTTAGGCAAAACAAGACAGCTCTAGTTAAGGCTAGGCGAAGTAGTGTTGCAGCATCTAGTCTTAGGTTTCTTGATGCTAGCATCTATTCTTTAAACACTACAGATATAAAAGAAGAGGAGGTAGCATAATTGGGTATAAGTGATGAGGACTATAAAGAGATAAAGCAGAGGCTGCAAGCTGAGAATGTCAAGTTTCAGTTTGGCGTTGGGAATTCTGCTGATGCTGAGTCTTATATTGGTCGACCAGGAGAGGCTATTTATGTAGAAGACAAGGAGGCTTTTGCTGTTTGTAATGGAAAATCAAGCCAGGGACGAATATATTATCCTGTATCTAGGGGGGGAGAGCCTAAGGTAGAGGACAATATAGAAGGATATCTTGCACATTTAGTTGAGACAGCACTTGATAATACATATCCTGCTTTTCTAACGGCTGCTTTTGCTAAAGAAGGATCTACTCTTACAAGAAGCAGACTCATAGATGCTTTTGAAGATACTGGTAAGTTTTGCTTGCCAGATGGAAGAAGCCTACCTTCTAGTTGCTATGTAAGACGAAAGTTCGGGATAAGCTATGCACCAGATCTAGCTGGAAGATTTTTGAGGCACTATGATAGAAATGGATCTGTTGATTCAAATAGAAGCATTGGATCAACTCAGGAAGACCAGTTTCAAGACCACATTCATGACTTTAGGGAAGATGATGATGCCCTTAATTTTAGCGGGTGGCTTGTTGATAAGTATTATACGCTAAGTCGGTCTGGAGATTGGACAAGAGGTAACCTGAAGTTTGTATATAACATGACTCTTTCTGAAAAGATCTGGTCGTTTGACTTCCCAGATAAGACAGGGCATGTTAGAGAGAGGGGAGGTGTTAGAGTTGGGGAAGAGACAAGGCCTAAAAATTTAGCATATGTTTGTTTTTACAGGTATGACTTTTAGTGAAAAGGGAGGCTTTGGAAATGGGAATAAGTAATAGTGATTTTAAAGATATTAAGCGTAGACTTGAGGCTGAGCGTATTTGTGTGCAGTTTGCTTGCGGCAGTCAGGCGGAAGCTAACGCATACACTGGTGATCTTGGGGAACCTATTTATATAGAGGACAAGCATACTTTTTCAGTGTGTGATAAAAAGAGCACAAAAGAAAGATGTCAGTATCCTGTTAGTAGAGAAGAACCTATTCTTGAGGACGATCTAGATGCTCATTTAAAATATATGATTAAGTTTTTCATCAAAAAAACTCCTATTGGTGCACTAACACTAGAGTTTACTAGCCAAGGCTCAAAGCTAAATAGTGCCAGACTTATATCTGCATTTAGTGACACTGGTAAGTTTTGCTTGCCAGATGGAAGAAGTCTTCCTTCTGGGTGCTATGCAAGACGAGTATTAGGAATAAGTAATGCACCAGATTTAGCTGGAAGATTCTTGCGGCATTATGGCCCCCTAAATTACAACACTCTTGGGTCAACTCAGGAAGACCAGTTTAGGGATCATAACCATGAAGTTAACAGGAGGGACTATAAATTTTCTGGGCAAGGCAAGTTAATAAAGTCTTACAGTAACCTTCCAAGAGAGAGTAGTTGGTATTGGAGGGAGGGAAGATACAAGTTTGTTGTTAATCTAGAAACAGGAAGCCATATTTCAATATTTTCATTGCCGTATGATACAGGAAAGTGCACGGGTTACTCTACTAGATATGGAAGTGAGACAAGGCCTAAAAATTTAGTATATGCCTGTTTTTATAGGTATGACCTGTAAAGCAAAGGAGAAGCGTATTAGTAACGATTTTAACGATTTTAATTATAAGGAAAGACTAAAAGAATTAATAAGAGATCATTTTCCGCCTCTAGAGGGAGCAGCAGATACAAAAGAAGCACTTCTGTATTCTTTTTTTGCTCGTATGCTAGAGTTTGCAAATAGTAATGTCTTAGCAACAAGCCTTCACGCATATAGAATGTTTTTTGCAACTCTTGGTATGAGTGATGTTGAGGATTTGATACTAGATATTATTAATAAAGAAAAGTTAGTGCTGCAGTCTGACTATTGCACTAAAAGCTCTACTAGTAGCTCTTCCTACACAGAAGAAGAGATAAAAGAACTTCTTAGTAAAGGAGAGTAAGGAGTGATAGAGTTTAAGAGGCTGCCTGTTTATCACGAGGCTTACAAAAGAAAGCCAGAAGCTAGTATTTACATCTACTATTCAAGTAGAGGGACGGGCAAAACATATGATATTGCAACAGTAAATCTTGAGAGAAAGTTTAGTGCTTTTGGTGGAGATACGCTTGCTATAAGAAAGAAGAAAAACAAAACTTTAGAATCAATTCATAAGGAGATACTAGAACTACTAGACCGTTACTCGCTAAGACGAAGGTTTACTATTAGTAAGGCTAGGATACAAACAAAAGATTTAGTTTTTGGCAAAAAGCGTGCTTTTGTGTTTGAAGGAGGACATGATACGACTGACCTTAAATCATATGCACACTTCAAGGACTTGTGGATAGAGGAAGCAAATCAGTTTAGCGATAAGGATATTGAAAAATTACTGCCTACTCTAAGGGAGCAAGGAGGAAGGGTTTATATGTCTAGTAATCCTGTACCACGTTCACACTGGCTTTACAAGCGTTACATAGCAAACCAAGAAGACACTTCCTTATGCGTAATCCGCTCAACTTATAAGGATAATCCTTTTTTAAATGGGGGAAACGTCAAGGCATGGCTTGCTCAGCAAAGGCTTGCATATCATGGTAATGATATTGGATATAGAATTGAGGTACTAGGAGAAGAATTTGATTTTCAAACAGCAAGACTAATTAAGGATTTCTCAACTTGTGATGCGTCTTTCCTAGAAAGAGCAACAGGTAGTTTCTACACTGGGGTTCATGTTAGGGGAAATAGAATTGTTTTTATTGAAGTACTTCTAGGAAGGCTGCTCTATCTTCCAATAACAGTTGTTACTAATGCCGCAAGCAAAGTTTTACTTACAAGACAAGACTATGCAAGTCAGGCAGATCAGTTTAGAGGGACCTTTGTTCTTCCAAGTAGTAGAGCTGAGCTTCAGTATGCATTCTCAAAACTAGGTAGAGGGGCATTACTTGCTAGGGCTAGAAATCTTTACGCTCTATCAGATTACCTTCTTCCTAGTAATTTGTATGTGCTTAAGGCAGAGCAAACAGAAGATGTTATTACTGAATTTAGCAATACTGAATATTACTATGATGAGACTTCTTTAAGTCAGGACGGGAGCTCAACAAATCTTGTGATGCAGCAAGACCTTGAGTATATCCCAGCTTTTCTAAATGTAGTCTCTCTTTTTGCCTAAAAGAGGAGAGAAGGAGATGTTTTTGTGTTTAGGCTCAAATTTTTAGAGAAAAAGAAGAAGAGTAACGCTAGGTTTTCTATGTTTCCTCTAAGCAGTGCTACGGAGGAGAGTGCAGATTCGCTAAGGCTTTTTGAGCAGGTAGCAGAAATTTACGCTGGGTTTGCAGCATCAAGAGACATTTACAACAACAAGGGAGATGGTCTAGATGTTTTATTTAACAAAAATTTTAGAGCAGTAATTAAGCACATGGTATATAAGGCAATACTATCAGGTGAGAGTTTTTTTCATATAATTATTGCTGATTCAGATGATGCTAGTAAACCATTGCGGGATGACTTTTCTGTGCTAACTCAAGAATTTGGCCAAGTATGGTGTGCTTTTGATAGTAAGCGTGAAGATATTCATCCTACAAGGGTAGTAAAGATGAGCTCCTCTTTTCTAAATTTTGATTCTTTGAAAAAGAGTAGTAAAATAATGAGTGAGCTTTTAGCAGAAACAGTCTGTTTTCTGCGTGTTAATAATTTCACTTTTCTAAAATCAGCCACACTTCCATCTGTAAAAGATATGACTGCACATGATTTAGCTGAAATCAAGCGTAATGTAGATGGGGCTCTTGATGCTGCTTCTCATAAGATGATGATACTAGGAAGAGAAGATGATGTTTCTAACGTAGTTAGATCTGTTAGTCCATTGAGGGATGCCTTTGAGATTATAGTATCTGATATAACACTTCATTCCGGGATACCTAAAGAAATCCTATATCCAGTATCGCCTGCAGGGGATGCAAGTATTAGTAATTATGATATATTCTATCTAAACATTGATCAGATATCAAGATTAATGGTAGCCCCCTTTATCAATGCTGTACTAGAAAAATGTCACTTAAAGTCAAATTGGAGCTTTAAGGCGATAAAGCCAGTTAGCCAGAAGGAGCAAGCAGACATTGATGAGAAACATGCCCGCACTCTAGGAGCATACCTAGATCTACTGGAGAAAGCCAAATCTTTAGGCAATAGTAACCTTTTTTCCGAGATTGAAAAACAATTTGCTGCCTATATAGCAAATGAGTAGTAGGGAGGGAGGGTGTTATGAATTAGAGTAAAATTATTTTTAGCTTATAAACTTAACAAAAGGAGATTTAGATGCAAACACAAGAGCAAGAAACTAGTGATGAGCTAGATGCATCAAGTAGCAAGGAATTTAGCCAACCTAGTCCTAAAGAAAAGGGAAGAGAGTCTGCAGGTAATACAAGCTCTGGACTTGCTGTCCCCTCTTCTTTTCAAAAAGACAACACTATTACAATTCCACAAGAGGAGTACAAGAGGCTAAAGGAAGCTTACAGGAAACTTCCTGATATGATGCCACGTGAGGAGATTGACAGGCGAGTTGAGCTTGAAAGAAATTCACTAACTAAGGCTCGTATGCAAGCAGAAGCTGATGCATTCAGAGATTCACAAAAGCTATCTGAGCTTGAGAAGAAATGTCAAGATTACTATATCCCCTCCACTATAAAGGAGGCAACTAGTGTAAAGGAAGCAAAACTAGCTTTTCTTGAGGCTATGAAGAGGAAATATAGTGTTTCTAAATTTAGAGTTGATGAAGCTGGAGACCTTGACTCTCAGATTGAAAACCTATGCCTTCTTGTACAAGAGCTTACAGCATACAAGCAAATGGTTAACACCAGACAAAGAGAGGTTGGAGTTGGAAAGATTATCAATAACACCAAGGCACAAAAACTTAAGGTTAGATTGGGGGTAAGTGATGCCTGATTTTGATTTTACAAAAGTAGAGAAAAGATTTGTTCCAGGGGGAGAGCTAAAAGCTGGAATTAGTCAAACAGAAACAGCCATAGTTGATATTAGCTCCGCAGTTATTAAAGCAGGGGAGGCGGTTTTAGCAACGGGTAAGTCTACTCTAGCAGGAGACGTATTAGTAAAAGCTGCTTTAGGGGCTCAAGCTAACTTGAGTGTTCGTGGATTTGCTCTTCTTAAGGCAGATATAAGCTCATATGAGAGTTCTGATTACTATCCAGGAAGTATGATTCCAGTAAGAAGATTTGGTGAGGTTGTAGTAAAGCTTGATACTAGTTTTGCTGATCCTAAGATAGGAGACTATGTTTTTTTAAAGCAAGAAAAGTTAGTAAAGGAAGGCAAAGGTGGGATTCAGGTTGGAAGGATTAAAGACATTGATATTCGGGACAAGAAGCTAGTTTTACTAGATATCCAAATTGGGCCTGAGTATGAGGCTAACGGAGGGCGTAAGTTTGCATAAGCAGCGTGCATGAAAATAGAATAAAAAGAAAATAAATATCAAGCAATAGGAGTAAGACTATGAGTCGAAGTATTTTCACAGAAGCAAGTGGTGCATATAGTGGGGATATATTACAACTTGCAAAAGACGGTCTTGAGGAACTTGTTCCATACAAAATAATAAACAGAAGTGAGCTTAGGCAGGGGTATTATGTTGCAAGAAAAGCGGTTCTTGAGCATAATGTAACAGCAAGTTTTGGTGATCATAGCAATGAGATAGGAAGAAGTAGCATCTCTTTTCACGAGGTGGCATACAAGATGCACGTGTTTGATACTGTGCAGCGTATCTCGCTAAAAGACCTAATGTATGGCTCTATTACAGAAGATGAGGTTAAGGCTAATCTTGAGCTTGGTCTTATGAAGGATGCGTATCATTCAGTAATTTTTGGCAAGCCTGAGATTAACATGCAAGGCATTGCAACTCTTATAGGCAGAACTGTCATGCAAGTAAATTCTGTAACAAGTGGGTATACACTGCATGATAGTGTTGTACTAGCAAAGCGTGAATCTGAAAAATATAAGGAGAAACTAGATGGATTCTATCACCTGTTGCTCCCGCATGATTTGTCGCATCTCCTAGCTGATCTATACAGTGAACCCCAATACATCAAGATCAAAAAATCACTAGAAGATGATCATAATATTGCAACTTCAGTGTTTAAAGGACTTAAAAATCCTGTTCTGTATGAGCCTAATCCAGAGGTTATGTTTGTCCCAATGATACCAGAAATTTTCTTCAGGAGATTCTCAGGTGCTGAGGGTGAATATATTCATGCATCAATGGAATCAGCAGGTGTAATTCATTTTGAACCAAAAGAAGTAGTTGAGATACAGATCAATAATAGACTTTAAGTGACAATTTGGGTTAAGAAGAGAAATGAATAGTAAAGGTAGCAATCTAAAAGATAGCAATGCCAATAATTGGATTAAAGTTTGGGTAAAAAACACTGCTATTGGTTACTTGAAAAGTGAATGCATTAGGGATGGGGAAATAGAGATCCCTGAAGCACTCTATGTAAATCTAGTTGAAGCAGTAAGATATTCTGCCTCTATTTTAGATCTGTATAGGATAGAAAAAGACAGCTCTTCATACAAAAATTGGATGTTGATCTTGTTAGATATTGTTTATGAGGAAGTATTTAATCCAAGATGTGCTAAGGGGCAAGAAAAGAGGGATTGCAGACTAGGAAGAACAATTAGCCAGCTTGATTTTTTGTTTGACAGAGTTGATTCATCTCCCTTCTTACAAATATGCAGAAAATATAGGAAAGAGGGGGTGTGGCGATAGATGAAGAGCGATACGCAAATTTATTTAAGACTTAACCAAGCAATAAAAGAGAGAGTAGTTTCAGACCTAAAGGCCAGCCTAGATGATAAGCTAGTCTCTTTTACTAGTAGTCTGCCAGGACGGCTTAAAGAGCAGGCAAGAATAAGTATCAGCAAGCAAAAGGACAAATTGACCTTAACGCTTAGCATGCCAAGTCCACTAGCAGGCCTGCTAGATTCAGGCCAGGCTTACAAAAAAGAGAAGCCGCCTAGTTTAGCTGCAATAAAGCGTTGGGCCGCCTATAGGGGTATAGAGGGGAAAGCTTTGCCCATATGGCTTTCAATAAAGAAAAGGGGACCTAAAAGGCGATATACAAATTGGATCAAGCAAGACTTAATAGAAAATTTTAAGGGGCTTCTAAAATGAGCAGCAGTTTTATAAAGCATTACGTTGCATCAATTAAGGGGGGACTGGTTAGTTACTTGGCATGCAATAAGTTTGCAACAACTAAGGTTTACTACAAGTCTGAGCTTTTTACTTGCACTAGCTTGTCTTTCCCCGTTGTGGTATTTACCCTAGAGAGCAAGGGTGAGGTTGTAAGTAAATGTAGAGCTTTCTCTTTAAGCATAACCCTAGATTTCACAATAATTACTGATTGTAGTAGCTGTTCAACTCAAGGTCTAACTCTTGCTTTGCTTGTAACTAAATTTTTGGCAAAAAATTATTTCTTGTCAAATTTTAGTATAAATGATTCATCTGTAGCTGGTGAGGAGGAGGCTGAAATGATTACTAAGCTTAGATGTGCTATAGCAGATCGAATTAATAGTTGTGACCTAAATTTTTTGTGCTAAAGGAGGCTTTTTAGTAAAATGGCAGAAGAAAGGTTGAAAATACCCTCAGGGGCAGTTCTTGTGGCAGTTAATATTGACAAGTTCAAATGGTGTTATAAGGGGAGTGACATTAAGAATGGAGGAGAGGTTAATGGTGATGATCCTCGTGATTTAGTTGTAAAGGACTTGCCCTTATCTCAAAAAAAACCTAGCAAATGGAAGTCAATCAAAGAGTGCGTGTTTAGAGTCAAAAAGTTAGCATCCTCTTCAAAACTAACCTCAACATATAACCTAAAAGAAGGAGGAGTACTTTACTATGAGCAGAAAGCATTCCTAGATAGCCTAAAGAATGCACTTGATGTTGCTGATGAGATAGAAGTGCTTCTTGCAAGAACTTACTGCCTTGGCTACTCGTATAATGTTGCCTCAACTAAAGCAACAGAAACACTAAAGACAACATGCGGGTCAATCTCATCCATAGGTAAGCAGCCAGAGCATACGGTTGAATTTTCAGGATATTCAGTAAGAGAGACAAGTGAGAATAAGGAAGAGCTTCTAGAGACCTATATTGAGCGTTCACATTTTCAAACATTTGATGTTGTAAAGGAAAATGGTACAACCTACAAGCTAGGCAAGCTAGAGAAGCCTAAAAATTACGAGTTTATAGTGTTTTTAGTAAACCAGATACAAAGTAAAGACCAGCGGACCAAGTTCATAGTTGCTGAAGGACAAATAGCAACCTTCAATCCAGCACAAGATTTGTCAAATCAAAAAATTGATCTTAAGTGCCAGGTAACGCTATCTAAACCTTTAGTATCTCTCTCTTACGACTATATAGAGGGGGCTGTGTTTTTTGAAATCTAGTTTAGAAAATAAAAAAGGAGAATAAAGTGACAATAAATATTAATTTAGAAGGCAGGATGCAGATTCCTTATATACCAGGATATGTGAGAAACAGTAGCTCTAAAGAGGAAAAGGACCTAGAAGAGCAAAATAGGGCATACATCATCCTTGACAAGATTAATTATGGCTTTATTGAGAAACTTAAAGCAAATCAAGTTACTATTGCTTATCTTATAAGAGGAGATAAAGGAGAGCAGGAAGCTAGCATGTTAGCAAAATCGGTAATGGCTCAGCTAAAGCAAGCTAGAGAAATTTTAGAAGAAAATGTTGTTGGATTTGTTAATCTTTTTGATCAGACAGGCAGACCTGTTACAAAAGAAATGTTAGAACAAGATGCCATATTCAAATTTGATGTGGTTGAGAATATATCAATAGAGCTTGCAAATTTTCTAACAGCATTAAAAGCAGAGGGTGTATCAAAAAAGTTGAGCTTGCACTCCACTACATTGCAAAAAAAGATCACTACGACCAACTCATGAAACACGCAGAGAAAATGAATTCCGAGTTTATTAAAGACATGAAGCAAGAATTTGACTGGATTAGTAAAAATTACAATGCCATCTCTTACTTGGTAAGCCAAGCCTTAGTTGCAAGAAATACGTCTAGTTTGCCTGCTAAGGGAGGACTTTTTGATCAAAATTATTGGTTTGTTCTAGTGCTAAATGAGCTTAACATTTACCTTAAAAAGCTTGAGTATGAGAGTTTAGGATAATGAAAATTGAGGATATAGTAATTCCTATATCAATCGCTACTGCCAACCAGGAGAAGCTAGCCTCACTTGCTGATGCTATAAAAGAGATGGGGGAGCAGCAATTTGACAACCTTGAGCGTCTTGCAGATACTCTTTCTCAAGTAGAGGGTACAAGCGATACTGTTGCTGCAACCACTGCTGCTTTAGTAGATGCGGCTAGCAGGGCAAGTCAAAATTTTAGCAAACTATCAGAATCTGTACAAAACATTAGTAATAATAACTCTGGGGTAAAGGGGCTAGGAGATGCTATAAGAAATGTTGGTAAGAATTTAGTTGATGTAAAGGGATTTGCAGTAAAGGTAGGTGATTCACTAGGAAAGGTCATAGAAAATATAGCCCCACTCTCATTAGCTCTTAAGCTTACAGAAGGCATAGGGTCTGCTATAACTGCTGGATTTTCTAACTCGCTAGATGCACTAAAAAATTTTAATGCCGAAGTCAGCTCTTATTCCTTACTTCTTTCTGATGAGAAGTTAGGTAAAGCCTTAGCAGAGGATATGAGAGAGCTTGGGGATAATACTCTTTTTACAAGAGAAGCTATATCTAATGCTGCAAAAACTTTGCTTTCATATGGAGCAACCTCAGATGAGACTAGGGAAAAGATGAACATGTTTGCCCAAGTTGCTGGTGGATCTAGTCAAGGGTTAGAGAAACTTGCTGAGGTGTATGCTAAGACTGAATCTAGTAATAGGGTAGCACTTGAAGATCTTGAGGCATTGCGTGATATGGGAATAGATATCTCAGATATACTAGCTAGTGAAGCAGGTGTTAGTGGTGATGCCTTGTTTAAGATGGCTAGCGAAGGCAAAATTGGATTTAAGGATTTAAGTGCAGCTCTTAACAAGGCTACTAAAGAGGGTGCTAAATTTTACAAAAACACGGCACGTGAGGCTAAAACACTAGAGGAGGCTCAAGCACAAACAGCTAAGATGGGTGAAAATCTTTTCCTTTCTTTAGGACAAGCACTAGAGCCTCTGCTAATGGGTTTTGAGAAGGTAAAGCAACTCTTACTAGTAGGCCTGCTTTCTCCTGTTACAAAAATAGTTGCAGGAGTAGTAACCCTTCTTACTAAGCTAACTGAGGTTGCAAGCTTCATAACAGGTGAGTTTGTCAAAGCATTTAAATCTGCCTTTGATCCAATCTTTACTCTCTTTGCAAAGGTGGCAGAACTTGCAGGAAATCTATGGGGCACGCTAACTAAGTTTTTAGGGTTTAGCAAAAAAGAACTTAAGGAGGCAGAGGCAGCAGGGACAGAAGAACCAGCTAGGCTAAAAAAATATGATCCAACAGCCATAGCTGACTATGATAAGCAGATGATGCAAGACTATGAGGACTTGCAAAAACAAATATTTAAGTTGCGAAGAGAAGCTGAACTTAAGCCATACCATGAACAACTAAAAGCTGCCGCTAAAATAGAAGAATTAATTAATGCTAAAAATAAAGAATTTATTGGCAAGTATAGTGCAAGTTTTGACAGGTTAAGTGAGGAAAACCAAAAGACTTTAGCTGGTGTAGAAAAAACTGTAAGTGATTTTGCTAAAGCTAATCATGATTTTGTAGCAGCTCACAAGACTCTAAAGGAAGAATTAGCAGAAAAAGAGCGAGAAATACTAACTCTTCCCTATCGCGAACAGGAAAAGGCTAGTCGTAAGTTAGCAGAAGAGGTTAATAGCAGAAATAAGGAGTTTCTTGCAAGATACAGCAAAAATTTTGCAAGCCTAAATGAATCTAGTAGACAAGTTGTTGTTGCAATGCAGCGTGAGGTAAATGAGTTTGAAAAGACTGCTCTAGATAGATCATTTGCTGCCTCATACAAGGAACTACAAGACAGAATAACCTCTATAAGGTATAGCCTTGCACTCCTACCAGAAGATGCTCACTCAAGAGCTAGTGCTAAAATGCAGGCTCATGTGGCTAGCTTGTATAAGGAGTTTGTTGATTCTCATAAAGATGAGTTTGAAAAGCTAAATGATAGTAATAGAAGTGCATTACTAAGTGCTGCTACAGAGGCAAGAAAGGCTACAAAAGGATGGCTTGACTCCTTGCTTTCCCTCCTAAATAACCTTGCAGGCTCTATTAATAATGTACTAAACCAAGATTTGGGGAAAAGCTTTGCTCAAAGTGGTGCAAAGGGAGCAGATGCATTAGTAGAATCAACCATTAACACATCACGCCAAATGCTATCAAGTCTTGGAGTCTGGGGTGGACTAGCAGCAGCAGTGCTTGATTTTACTATAGGTATTTTTAAGGGAATTGAGGCTAATGCAATAGAAGAGATTGAAAAAAAGCGTGATGAAGATCTTGAAAGGCTAGCTAAGCAGAGTGAGGTTGATCTTGCAAGACTAGAAGAAGGGTTTGACCGTGAGATAAATATGCGAAAAGAAAAGCTAAGCAAGCTTGATGAGCAGTATAACAAGGAAATTGACTTCATTAAACAAGCTCAGGCTAAGGGGCAAATATCTGGTGAAGAGTTTCAAAAAAGGCTACAGGAAGTTCAGGCTGAGTATAGTAGTAGGAAAGAGACAGCAAAAGAAGAGATTGCAAAACAAGAAACTGCTAAAAAAGTTGAGGTTGAAAGGGAGAAAAAGCTTGGCAAGCTAGAGGAAGAAAGAATTAAGGCCCAGGCAGAGCTTGATAAGGTCAATGCTTCTTGGTGGAGCATTAGCAAGAAAGAAAATATAGCTAATGCTAGAAAGATTTTAGAAGAAATACTAAGGCGAATAGCGACTGTTAAAGCAGCAGGAAGCTTAGAGGAAATAAAACTAGCAAGAAAGGGTGCATTCTTTAGAACTAATAGCCCTACCTATATTCCACAAGCAGGGCTTCTTGCAAGTGAGATGGGACAGCCTGAACTAGTAAGAGTAACCCCAGCACCGATTGAGGAGAACCTAAGACTAAATGAGGCTGCCCTTATAGCAAAAGAGATTACAAGACTGCAAAGGCTAGAAAATAAGAAAGAAAACAGTAAGGTAATAGTTAACAATTATAACTTTACAGGAGATGTGCTAGATGCAGAAAAACTTGTAAGAATGCTAAAGGAGAAGGAGCATTCTCTAGGATTTAGAATGCAGGAATAATGTACTAAATTACTGACTAAGACTATTGACTTTTTTTAAAAAATATTATATTATTAGTATAATATTAAGCAACATAATTTATTATGCTTGCTTAAATACTACAAAAAAGAGCTACCCTTTAACTCTGGTTAAGGGGCAGCTCTTCCCTTTTTTGTATTTAGCTGTAAAT
The DNA here is from genome assembly GCF_014084025.1 of Borrelia sp. A-FGy1. Classification (NCBI taxonomy): domain Bacteria; kingdom Pseudomonadati; phylum Spirochaetota; class Spirochaetia; order Spirochaetales; family Borreliaceae; genus Borrelia; species Candidatus Borrelia mahuryensis. Next base: position 5,046 of record NZ_CP043684.1, on the reverse strand, counting down.
TTAATAAGTAAATACTTTTTTCAAAAAATGGAGGGGATGATTTTGCTAAAATATTTTGACTAAAATGCTTATTTTTTTATGCCAATAAGAAAAAGAATTGTGCTTTAAAGAAGAGCTTGGATCTTTTGACAAAGAAAGAATATAGAGTAGAGACTTTGTGTTAGGGAATCTAGCCTATATTCTTTCTTAAACGATTCATATGTTTATTTGCAAATAATGTTGGTAATCTAGAAGAGTTTGTTAGTAGTTTTTAGCCTAGTTGTGTATTATTTAGCATGCAGTAAGTATCGTTTTTGTAAAGTATAGATTAACTGGCTTAGGGGTTAAAGAAATTTATATCCCAGAGGATATATGCTTTACCTAAATATACTTGCATTGCTAAGTGCATTACTACTACCTTCATTAACATTATTTTTTCTATATTGCACTTATTATAAAAACAGCAGTGAAGCAGAACGAGTAAGTATGCTAGCTGAGAAGAGGGCAGAATCTTTACTAGATCTTGTTGTTTGTAAGAAAAAACTTATTAAAAGAGAAGAGATATATTATAGGTATAGAGTTGGAGATGCTGATTTTACTATCAGGTTTTTTGATGCAAATTACAAAGTAAACATAAGAGAAAGAATAATTGCAACACTTATTTACAAGCTAAAGGTTGCAATGGAAGCAGTTTATGATGCCTTTTGGAAGCTGCTAGATACTGGATATGATAGTTCTGTTGTTGATGATGTACTTGCCAAACTAAGCCAGTCATTAATAATAATACTTTTTGCAAATAAAACACTAGATGATGTATCTAGTCTAGATATAAATGAAGGTGACCTTAAAAAGAAAATAGATGAATTTGTAATTAAAAATTTAGGTCCGAACTTTGTTTTTGAAGAATACTTTGCAAGTAGTAGCAATGTTGCCATCATTCATATCCTTATATATAACTTTGCAAGTATCTTATTATCTAATTTCATGCTTATCTATACTCTTTTCCTAAGTAAAGAAGCTTGTGATGCTTTGTATGCAGTAAATACAGAAGAGAATATAGCTTCTATTTCCTCTCTTACTAATGCAGTAGCATTCTTAACAATCTCAGTTGGACAGATCAAGGATTTAGTAAAAGAGACATTAGATTTAAAAAGAAAAAAAGATAATCTCATTTAGAGCAAGAATAGCAGCAACAACAAAATATCAGCAATTTGTATACTAAAACGATAATATAGCAGTACTACTTAAGTATGGAGAGGATTGCTATGAGTAACAATAAGATAGTTATATCAGTGATAGCTATAGCAGCTGTTTTTATCTGCTGTATTTACTTGTGTGGTGTTTTAGTTATTAAGCTTATTAGTCTAATTTTTGGCAAAGATATTCTAGGCAGTACTAAAGGTAGTAGAGAGGAAGATATTCTATATTTTAGATATAAGGAAAAGAAAGAACAGGAGAGAAAGACTAGTGATGAGGCTAGAGATATAGAGAGGGCAATAGATAAGGTTTTTATGCAAAGCAGAATATCAAGAAAAGCGGAGCATAATAGGCAGCAGGCATTAAGTAAAGAAGAAAGGGAAGCAAATAAAAATAACAGTAAAGAATAATATAAGTAGAAAAATAGGCAATAAGCTTCTAATTAGAAAAGATTGATCTAGACTTACTTTTGGTATGGAGAAGATAATATTTTCAAGTGTTTTTAGTAAAGCCATTCTTATGTTTACTTTTGTAAAATTTTAAAAAGCCAATAATAGATACTTTCTGAATTTTGTTTGTAAAGTTAAGGCATGAGTAGTGAAAAAAGCACCAAAATAAGTGAGTTAATGCTAGAGGAAGAAAAAGAAGCAATTAAGAAGACTCTAAAGAATGTGATTTATAAAAATACAGATGACTGCATAGTATTTAAGGTAGCAAAAGCCATATATAAAGAAGAATTTAGTATACAAGGTAAAGAAGTTACTAAAGTTGACCTAGATCAAATACTAGAAGAATCAATTATATTTGCTCTAAGGTTATTTTTTATAGCCTATATTGAGGACAATGAGCCTTTTAAGGCAATTTTGGAAGAAAATGCTACATATAAATCTTTTATATCTTTGAGGCATTGCCTTTATAGTAAGGTTATAAGGAAAGAGGAAGGATATAGCAAACTAGTAACAATTTTTGATGCCTTTGATAAAGGAAATATCGGTCTACTAAATTTTCCTGTATCAAGTGGTGGCTTGTTTTCAAAAGAAAAGGCCTGTTATTTGAATAATAAAAACTTGTTAAATGCTGTCCAGCTTGAAGATATTTTGACTAAAATGCTTTTCTTTAGCAAAGAAAATGCAGAAGAGGGTAAATATGCAGAGTATAGTAAGCTTGATTTTACTATCATTGGAGAGTTACAAGAAGCATTGCTTGAATATGAGCTAAGGGTCACAAGCACTAACTTAAGCTCTTCTAGTGAATATGAAAGTAAAGTAAATATTTACCTTACTTCAAGGTCTCTTTGCAGAAAGACAAGTGGAGCATATTATACTCCAAAAGGTTTGGTTGACTTTATGGCGGCCTCTTCAATTGACAAGCAACTAGAAACTAAATATCCTCTAGATATAAAAATAATTGATAATTCTTGTGGATCAGGGAACTTTTTAGTCTCCTGCCTAGACTATTTGACTAAAAGGGTATGGGACAGGCTTTCTGAGTTTAGGGACGTAGAAAAAGAGCTTGACATGCAGTATAAGCGTATTTTGGATGAGGCTAGAAAATATGGTGTGCAAGAGGATTCTATAAGCAAAGAGACAGTTCTTAAAAGAATGCTACTTAAAAGATGTATTTATGGGGTAGACATTAATCCCATTTCAGTTGAGCTTACTAAGCTAAGTCTGTGGGTTAACTCATTCATTTTTGCAACCCCACCAAGCTTTATTGAGCATCATATAAGGGTAGGAAATTCTTTGCTTGGATATACCAAGGATGAATTTTTTATCATTGCAAGTAAGAAATTTCAAACTGACTATCCTTTATTTAGGAAGAAAATTGAAGAGATTATAGTTATTTTAAAAGATAGTTATCAAAAAATTAATGGTATTAATGATACTACTAAGAAAGAAGAAGATGAGTCTAGAAGGATATACAAAGAATATGAGAAAAGTGAGAATAAAAATAATTTAGGAATTATATTTTCTTTAATTAATATTTACAAGTTATCTTTTGCTAAAGCTTTAAAGATAAAAGAAGGTATAGATCTTAGTGATTCCTATGTATCTAATTTAGTTAAAAATATTTTAAATAACAAAACTAGTGACCCAGATAAAGAAAATATAGAGAAAATTAAAAAAATAAGCAGTTATTATAAAGTATTTCATTATGGGGTTGAATTTCCTGATGCAGAGGAAGGATTTGATATTGTGATTGGAAATCCTCCTTGGGAAAAAACTAAGTTTGATGAGTCTGAGTTTTTTGCAAAGCATATCCCCTCTTATAGAAAACTAAGTATAGAAGCTCAAAACAAAATAAAAAAAGAAATACTAGGTAAAAATAATCATCCTCTGTCTATTCAGTACATCAAAGAAAAGAGTAGCATAACTGCTCTTAATAATATTTATAAGTTTGATTTTAAATGCTTTTCTAGTGGTGGTGATCCAAATCTTTTCAAGTACTTTACTGCTTTTAGCTTAAAGCTAATAAAACCAGGTGGTAATTTGACTTACCTTGTGCCTTTTAACCTTTGGAATGGGTATAGCTCTAGAGTATTAAGAAAATATATATTTAATAATTACAAAATTAACTATATTTACCAGTTTGAAAACAAAAAAAGATTTAAGGATGTGCATTCTAGTTTCAAGTTTGCTATATTTCAGCTTAGTAATACTAAAGATGCAACAACAAGTTTTAAAGTTAAATTTATGATTCAGCGAGATGATTTTTTAAAAAAAATAACTAGAGATTTAGAATTGGGTAAAGAAAGTCCTTACAGAGGAATCAAGCTAACTATATCTCAAGTTAGAAAACTATCTCCTATTTATGAGTCAATAGTTGAGGTTAAGGACAAAGAAGAGCTTAGACTAGTAAGCAAAATATTTAGCTCATTTAGCGTTCTTAGTAAAGAATACATTGATTTTAAGAGTGGCTTAGAGCTTAGTACTAGTAAGCTTAAGTCTTTAGTAAAAGACCACAATAGTTCAAACCATGTATTCCTTTTCTCTGGGGCTAATATTCATCAATACAATTCAAACTTTTTTACTAGTAGTAGAGCAAAGGAAAAATCTAATCTTTTCTGGATAGATAAAAAAGATTTAGAAAAGATTTTAACAAAAAATGAACAATATCAAATTGAGAGGATACTTTACAGAAGTGTTGCAAGAAATACTGATGAGAGAACTATGATTAGTACACTTTCTCCTAAAAATTGTTACTGTACGTCTACTCTATTTACAAGTTATGAGAAAGCACCAATATCTATTTATAAAAAATTATTTGTTGTCTCTATCTTAAATTCACTTGTTTTTGATTTTACGTTAAGAAGATTTGTTAATCTACATGTTTGCAAATCATGGCTATATCAATGTCCTATGCCTCAGCCCGAAGAGGAAGAAATCATAAGCAATCCCCTTTGCTTAGCTCTTATAAAAAATACTGCTTTGCTAGTAGCTAAAAATGACCCTGCTAATTTTGCTTACCTACTTAACTTGAAGTATTTGGGGTTTAATAAAGAAAGTGTTAGAGAAATACTAGCTCTAGACAAAGAAGATGAATTTTTTTGCCAAAGGGAGGCTGAAAATAATTTTATTGTAGCTAGTCTTTACTCATTAACTAAGCAGGAGTTTAGCATATTGCTTAGTGATTTTAGAGTGCTAAAAAACAAGAAGGGCAAAGATTATATTTTGTTCTTGAAAAAAGGATACAAGAATTACTTGCTAGCTAATAGAATAGCTAAAGCTGCTTAAGTTTTGGGTTAACAAATCAGGTAATTAATTTACTAAATTAATAGAAAAACTTATTTGAGTATCCAATAGTGTCCTATATAACTCCAAATTCAAATCCTAGCCCAACTTTTAAGTCAGAAAACACATTATTCTTAAT
>NZ_CP043683.1 GCF_014084025.1 Borrelia sp. A-FGy1 | reverse complement strand
TTTTTCTAATAGAGCTAAATCTAGATTAAACTAACTAAGCTACATAAAAAAATGACAAATCAAAGAAAAGATTTTTGCATAAATTATCTCATTACTTTATATCCAATTTCTATATTCTTTCTTTATTAGAATAATAGTTCGCTAGCTTATCTTTTCTTAAAAAAATGAATTCCTTAATGATAGCCCATCTCTTATTTTTTAGATCAATTTTAAAATATTGTTAAAACAAAGTAATATATTCATTTTTTGTAAATATGCTCTTTCACAGATCTTTTTGTTATACAGTATTTGAAAGTTTATTTTATATTGATATTCGGCAAGATTGTAGTAGAACTTTTATTAAGTAATTATTATATTTATGACAACTAAAATTACTAAAATTTAGTTTCTTTTTGATTATTCTATTTGATAATTTTCATGGATTTAAAAATGTATGAGAACATTAATTATAGAGTTACTTAGAGCTACTTTAATTTTTTTTTTAGTATTTAGAATACTTAAAGAGTGAATATTGTAATTATTATTTTACTGTGTTAATTTATTTTTGTAGTTCTAATTAGATTAGATAGTTTAATTACAGGGAAGTTGTAGAAATATCAAATTGCTAATTTAAAACTTAAAGAATAAATTTATGAAAAATTTTGCTGAATAAAGATATGGTAAATTTTATGAGATATAATTTATTAAAACAAGTGGAATAAATCTTTTTTTGGGTGAATTAAAGAAGGATTTATTTACACCCAATACTCCTTTATTAAGCAGTAGGGTTTTTAACCATATAGCTTAAGAATGACAAATTATGAAAACACAAGAGAAAAGAATTTAATTTCTTCTCTTGTGTTTAGATATTCATAAGGATTTATTTAAAGGAGTTAATACTAGTTTAAAGAGTAATTTATCTTGTATAAATGCTTTAGTATTTAAAATAGAAATTAGTATATCAAGCTTAATTGGGGGACAGGATTTATTGGATTATTTAGAGGCTTAGAGAGTATTAAATTTAGCTCTACTGATTTTGATTAAATTTTATACAGAAATATAGGTCAAAATCTTTTTTTAAGATTAATAATTAGTTTAGCAAATTTAGTTTCTAAATCAAAGGAGGAGGGGGGTACCTAAATTTTTTTAGGAAGTGTTTCTAGTAATAAAACTGAATGTTTTTGATTCTAATAAATGTAGAATGCTGTAAATATGATTTAAAAGAAAATCTGGTTTTCTTTCCAAAATAAATTTGATTTTAAGTTAGTGTTAAACAAAGACCTTAAAAAATAAGTTAGTTTGTACAAACTAGTTGATGATTTTAATAGTACTAGTAAATAAGGTTAAATTTAGATTAGATAACTCATTAATCGAGTGATAATTTTAGATATAGCTTACAGTTTTTAGAAAATAAAAATGGAAGATATGCTTTAAATATGAAGATGAATTTGAAGTTCAAGTAGACATTAATGATTTTATTTTAGAGACTTGTGAGTTTAAATTTTTTTCTAGTTAATTACTTTACCTGTATAATGTTAGATGCTGTTTGATTTGGATGAATTTACAAGTTATTTGAATGTTTAAATAAGCAATCTAATAAATAGTGACAATTTTATATATTGATTTATTTAAAGGTTATGGTCTATGTATATTATTTATTAATAAGATATATAGAGAATAATAAAATTAGTTTTAATTAGTTAAAAGTTTTAGTATCAACTTTAGAAATAATATATCTTTAATGGGCGACTTAGTAAGAAATAGCTTAACGGAGATTCTCTCCTACAAGTCTTATTAGAATAGTCTTAGATTAAAGTTTAATTCATATATAAAGTTGAAATCTTTCAATGAGGTTAAGTTTATATGATATGAAATTACTTGATAAGCAGTAGGTAGGTGAGAAAACTTTTAAGCTATATTTGTATCCTGGAATTTGCAAAAATATTACATAGTGTTATGTTAATTAATGCTTTTTTAAAATGAAGGTATCATTGTTACTTTAGCAGATTCACTTAAACTAGATGTATAGTCAAATCATTTTGACATCATTATGAATAATAAATAATACCAATAGTGAAAATTTAGAAGCTTTAAGAGATTATATATTTGATTTAATAGGGGAAATAAACAGTATTTGTTAGGTTTAGGTAAATTGTAAATCAATTTTTAGGCCTATCAAGTGCGTCTAATTTTATGTATTTTTACTATCTGATTTTCAATCAGATTAATGCATATCTTTCTCAAGTTTTATATTTTTTAAAAAAATCTTCTGAGAGGCTGTTAAGTACTATTATTGGCTATAATTATTAATATTTCAAAATCATTCTAAGTTTGTAAATTAAGATATTAATACAAATCCTGAGGAGATTACTCTAAATAATAGTAATACTTTTACTATTAAAGAATCCGTGTTTTTATTTAAATATCTATATTCTATTTATGAAAAAGTTTATTTCTTCAATTTAAGAGCCATGTCCTTTTTTAAATAAATTATTAGAATTTAAAACAGATTTTATAAGGATATAGTTTATAGCAAGATTTAATTTGGATGTTTATTATTTTTTTAAGGGTTTATATGGAATTTTGAATAAAGGCATTTCATTTAAAACATCATTTGTTTATGAGTTAAATATTAGCTTTCAAATTAAAAGGGCAGAACTTTTAATTTTTAAAGCTATAAAGGTTAAAATAGGTTTAGGAGAATATTTATGGTTAACGTTATTTATATTATTTATATATTTTTTTGGTTGTTTTTGAGTTTAAATCTTATAGCTAGAGCATCTTCAAGGCCTTTTAATTTCAAGATTTGTAATTTTGAACGAGATATTGAGTATGTATATGAGCTAAGCTATGAGTATAGAAACAGCATATTAATTAAGACCACTGATTCAATGAGGCATCTTAAGGTTAATCTAATTTTAAAAAGGATAACTGGATTTGAAATCTATTATTATTCTCTTTTAAATTTGATAAGAAATGATTTTTTTTTAAAAGTAAGAACTGAATTTTTAAGAAAAAGTAACAAACGTAGTGATGTTATTTTTTTGCAAATTGACCATAGAATTCAAGATATTATAGAAATTCCTATTGAAAGACTTCTTGAGAAAGATAGAAGTAGGCTTTTTAATTTTAGTAATAAGAACTTAATTGAAGAGACCGATTATTCCAAATTATTTATTAGTATGCAGATGCGAGATATTGAGTTTTTAGAAAGTTATATTACAAGGCAACTTGGTTTAAAATTAGAAATTTCAAACTACAATTCGGGTAATTTAAGACTCAATGTGATATTAAGACCTAATAGATCAGATATCTTAGTAAGATCTGATGAAAATTAAGGCTTAACAGGAATATGAGTTCATTAGCATTATTAGTGAGTCTTGGTAATGGTTCTATTCTTTCATGAAGAAATACTCTTAATAATTTTAATAACTTTTGACAAAGGATATGTTCTTGTTCACTAGTTAATAAAGGAAGTGTTTATGTTGCTATTTCAATATGACTTTAAAATAGAATTTTATAGCAATAATAGGGGATTCTTAAGTCTAAGGCCTAAGCTTGTAATAGAGACAAAGAAAGGAACTCCTCTTATTAATATTTTAATTAGTAATGAGTATTCTGCTTTAAAATCAATGCAATGCAAAAAGGCACAGCTGCAGTTTTTTAATATGCCTTTGAATTTTAATAAATCTTTAAAAATTGGTGATGTTGTTAACATATTTTACAGAAAGTTTTCTTATGAATCAAATATAGGATATAAGTTCATTATGGCCGGGTATTTGGGAGCGCCTATTGATTTTGATTTTGAAAATGGTGATTTTATTTGTGAGTATGATGTTTGTCTTATAACAAAATATAAATTTTTAAATAAAAAACTTACTGTTAATAATTTTAGTGGCAAATCTTTAGAAGAATCAATAAAATCAGTATTTAAAGACAAAGCAGTTATTCATATTAATAGAGAAGATAGGGAGCGAATAATAGATGAGGATTTTTATGTATCAACTTTTAAAGAGTTTATAGAAAGGCTTTTAGGTAAATATGTTCATTTAATATTTGTTGATACTGGAGATTTGACTAGTAAAGTTGATATTAGGTTTGTTTTTATAAATTTTAATGCATTGGGGAATGTTGAGAGTTTTTATAAAAATCTTCAAGATTATTCACTTTTGTTTATTACACAAAAAGAACTAAGAGACTTGAGACAGCCTAATTTTGATTTTTGGAGTGCTACACTTCTTTTCACAGATAAAATTAAAGTGGGAGACAGGGTTAAGTTTATAAATCAATATGGAGAGGTTGTAAAAGCTGTTGTTAAGGAAACAAGTGCCCATTTAACTAATATGGGTAAATGCATATTAAAATTAAAGCTTTACAATGTAGATAAGGTATTGTATGAATAAAATTATAATGTTTGATGATTTACTGGTATTTGAGAATGCTAATCATATATGTGTAAGAAGATATTTATTTGCAGGAATAGAAATATTAAGCAATTTGATTTTAAAATTCAGAGAATAGTTTGTTTTAATTGAATAATATAATCTTAGTATTTTAAACCTAAGACTTACTTTTGAAGAAAGCTATAAGATAGTATTATTTCAAAGTAATATTAATATTTTTAATAAATTGTATAGTAATTATTTTGACAAAGCTATTTTATATCTTAAATTTCGTATATTCTGATTAAGTATTAAGATAAGAAATTAATATATCTTAAAAAGAATTAGGTATTAAAGGCAATATTATAATACTTATTGCTAAGAATGCAGGCTTTGAGGACTAGAATATTAAGGCTTATGTTTATGTCTTTATCTTTAATTAAAGGATTAAAAGGTATAGCAGTTCGTTTAAGTAAAAAGCATATATTAAAGGTAAGTTATTTGAAAATAAACGTATGATAGATTTAATATTATCTATGTTAAACAGCAAGAATGTCCTTGCTATATAATGGCATATATCTCAGATTTTCTTAAATTTAAGTTTTAACTAATTTTTAAGATCATTAATATCAATCAAAATGAATCTAGATATTAGTCTTTCATTTATTAATTTTTTTCAGTTTTTTCAGTTTTCTTTCATGTCTTTCTTTTTGTCTTATCATGCTTTTATTACTTCTATATCTTGATTTATCAATATTGTTTCTTATTGTTATATATGTCATTACTATTCATCTTATTTGTTGTATACTCATCATCATTCTATTTTATATATTTTTGATATCAAATAAATTTAAGCGTAAAATTTATCTTTTTTTCAAATGAAATACGTGAAATTTTTTCTACATTTTTAATTAAAATGTATTTTCTAATTTTATGTTTTGTTTAGAGGTTAATATTTTTAATAAGATATTAATCTTCAGATTAATTAAAAAATTAATTTATAATTATGATAGTCTATATAAATCATAGTAATTATAAAACTGTTGATTATAAAAAAAAGATTTATCAGAAGTAATTATTATAATATTTTTTTATATCTTACTTACATTGTTAATTGGTTATCATCATTAAGAATTTAATAACTTTATTGGATAGATAAGCCTTTTTAAAACAGAAAAGAATGACAGATATAAAAAGTTAGATAAATACAGATATAGGAAAGAGAGAGAAATTTAATAAAAGCCCAGCAGGTGAAACGTAACAATAAGATATAGCAAAAAAAGAACAACATCAGAAGATAAGGCATGCAGAGGGAATAAGTAAAGTAGCATATGTAAATGTAACAGAAGAGACAGAATACATGGATGAAAAGACGTAAGATGAAGAAGAAACCATAGGGGATTAGTAGCTACGGATGATGTACTTAAAACAAATATATTGGTATCAACAAGTATAACATTACCAAAAAAATCATATACTAAAAGTAAATTCAATAGATTAAGATTGAAAGCTATATCTATTGAAAAGGAAAAGAATGCAGCTCAATATCAGTGCAGTAGGTTGATTTTGATTTAATAAAAAGAAGAAAGAGAGCAAAAGCAAGATACTTACATTAAACTATAAAGAATAATAAATGCATTCAGGTGTAAGCTTAATGATACTAGGAATGAATTTGTTATCCTTTTTCCTATTGTGCATAGTCTAATTAAATGGCATGGTATTAACTTAAATATGGCAAAATAAGCATAATGCTATTGAGGTAAAACAGTTTGAAGAAGTATTCTATAAAATACCATTAATATACATGCCTGATCTGACTTAATTGAAGGAGAAGATAAGATTTATCAGAGAATAAGATGATAAATGAGAGTTTTATGTATTCAGATCTAGAAAAGCTTAAAAAGCCAAATTTAACAATTGTTTTTATGATTTTAGTCTTTTGAATAAGTTTATTTCATCGAGAGAAGAACTATTAAGAATATTCAAAAATGAGTTGTAACTAATAGGTGTTTTAAGAGTTATAAAATATTGATAAGATAGGAATTGATTAAGGTAGTAGACAAATCCTCAGATTTTAATGAGTAAAGCGAAGATTTTTGTAATGCATTAGAAGGTATTGTAAGGATAGTTGAATAAAGAGGAACATGCCACAAATTCTCTCTTTATATACAATATTTTATAATTATAGATTAATATTATATTAATATATTAATATAATATTAATCTATAATTATAGTTAATATAATAGTGTATAAATATGTATATAGTGAAGGAGAAATTGCATGAGGAGATATGTGATAATGTTTTTTGTTTTATTTGCAGTTTTTATGGGTTGTGTGCAAGATGGCAACAAGGAGAAAGAGGTAAGTGAATTAATTCTAGGGGGGAAGAAGAAGACTACTATGAAATAGATAAGGAAGATTACAAAGATTATGAATACTATTCAGAATATGAAGACTATTTAGACAAAGAGGATGAATCAGAAACCAAAGTTGATCCAGAAGACAAGGTTAATTTAAAAACTAAAGTTGATCCAGAAAGCAAGGTTAATTTAAAAACTAAAGTTGATCCAAAAAGCAAAGTTAATTCAGAAACCAAAGTTGATCCAGAAGGCAAAGTTAATTCAAAAACTAAAGATTTTATTTATAATAATTTTATTAAGAAAGTATCAGATTACCAGGCAGAGTTTAGAAAAAAAAGAAAATATTTAAGAATGGCCATCATTCATTTCCTGTTTTGATAAATAAACTAAGAAGAGTTAGATTTGATTATGCTACTAAGCCAGGGGAAATGGATAAAATATATGCAGGCTTAGGGTATGATGCTGATTCTATTAAAAAATTAGAGGAGGTATTTCCAATATTAACAGTCACTCTTTTTGGACATGTGGACGATATGATTCCTCTTTCCGGTTTATTATTGAAATTATTCATAGACATTAACTTTTATACTCAAGAGGTCTTAAGTAAATCTTTGCAAAGGAGTAACTTGTCTAATCTTAAGGTAATTAAAAATCCCGATATTTTTAATTTAATTGCTCAAAGATTGGATGAATTTATGAGTAAAAGAAAAAATCTTCTATCAAAGATTAAAGCTAGCTTGTCAGTAATGCATGCGGACAAGAGTAATAAAACATTAATTTATAATGAAATACAAAGAATGACAGATAATAATTTGATCTTTAAAAGAGAATGTGGGAACTTAGAAAAAATATCAAAAGAAATTGGAAGATTAATTAATCTTAATAAATAAAGATAATTTTTTATGTCTTGATTTAATATAATAATATTTATGTTAAACTTAATATATAATGATATTAAGTTTAATATGATAATTAGTATAGTAATATCTACCAGTATATAAGCTTAATGTGAAGGAAAAGCTATATAAAAAGAAGTGTAATATTTTCTATATTACTTATTATATAATTAGCTAAGATTAAAAGTTAGCAGTAAAGAGCACAAGGCATTTATAAGATTGTCTAGAGCAATAGATAATTGGATTAGGCTTAATATTTTGAATAAAATTCAAAATATTTCATAAGGAAATTTCTTTAAATCAGTGAGAAATATGATTTTTATTACACAGTTTGGATAAATTTAAAATACCCATCTATTTAAAATTAGATTTATATGATGAAAAGAGGAGTATTTTATGAAAGTGATTGGAATAGTATTTATATTGCTAGCTATAATAATGAGTTGTGGACAAATACCTGGAAAAGGAGCAAGAATAGCTGACTTAGGAAAAAGAAATAAAATTAGCAAGAAGAAGATTCTTGAAGGGGAAAAAAACACAATTGAACCGGAAAAAAGCGAAGAAAAGGCTATTAATGAGATAGAAAAAACATTTAAAGAAGGAATTGTTACTGTTAAAAAAGAAAAAGTTGATTCTTTTATTACTCTAGATAAAAGGTTAAGGCAGCTAAGAGATGAACTTAAGGGTGCTAGGATTAAATTTATGTCGCAGGGTCATGCATTTCCTGATAATTTAGAAGGTAGGGTGCTTATTCAGGGCGCAATTAATACCGGCAAATATTCATTTCCTAACATTTTAAAGGTGATTAAAGACAGAGGCATTGATTTTGAAAGGTCAGGACAAATAGATGAATTTTATGCAGGACTAGGATATGATGTGGGTTTTATTACAAAACTAGATGCAATAATTTCTAAGCTAGATAGAAGGGGCGATAGGTATGATATTGCATTTAAGGTAATAAAGAATATAGGTGAGATTGAACATTATAAACGAGAAGTTTTAAATAGGCATTTAGGAAGTTCAAACTTATCTAAGCTTAAAGGTAAAAATAATGAAATAATTGCTGTGATTAATGGATTTTTAGATAATTTTATTGAGGCAAAATCAAATGCAATAGAATTGATTAAAAAACAAATAGAAGTAGTAGCAAACAAGACAAAGGAAAAAGATATATATGATGAGCTACAAGAAGCAACTCATTATAATCTGGAAATTAATAGGGCATTAGGTGCTGTGCAACAAGAGTATAATAAAATTTTAAATTTTTCCTTGAAGTTAGATAATTAATTTGTATTTTTAAACTCAAGTTTATATTAATGAGTTAATAGGTGAAATACTTATGCATAAAGGTTTTAATACAAGATAAACACTAATTAGTAATTTTAAGCTTAATGTGTTTGATGATTAATTAAAAGATAGATAATTAGTATTTAACAAGCTGAAAGGAGAATAATATGAAAATGTATAGAGTGTTGTTAATATTGCTAGTTATAATAATGAGTTGTGGGCAACAAGCTGCTGTTGATGCATACAAGGAACAGATAGATACATCAAATAAAAGGAAAAATTATAATCATCAAGAATACAAAGTTAGCAGAACTGTAGAAGAAATTGAAGATGAGTATGACGATATAATGAATTCAGTGGTACTTTCCTCTGGGTTGAGGAAGAAGGTAAGTGAACTAAGATATAAATATAAGAGATCTAAAGAGGCTTTTACTGATGGCGGGTATTTAAGACAATTTGGAAATGATTTTTATAAATATAACCCAGCGTATACTGCTCCTCATAAAGTAGATTATATATATGCAAGTCTTAATTATGAAGTAGATATTATTAAAAAGCTAATAGAAGTACTTAATCGATTGCTAATTTATGATCCTTATGATGGCTATGTCTTGGTAACAAGTCCATTAATGCGAAATTTATATACCATAACACAGCATGAATACGATGTCTTATATAATTATTTATCAGATGAAAATTTATCTAAGCTTATTAGAAGCGGAGAATTAAAAAAAATACGAAAGGTTAGTATACTTTTAGATAAGTTTGTTAAGAAAAAAGAAGATTTAATAAAGCGATATAGATCACAGATAAATATAGTAGTATCAAAAAATCATAATAAAGCATTGATAAAAAAAGAGTTAAATAAATTAACAGGCGTAGAATTTGTTAAAGGACTTATGAGTCTTGATGAAATTGTGAGAGAAATTAAAGATTTAGTTTGATGATTAAAAATAGAAAGAAGATATAACTTTGTAGAAAGTTATATGTGAATTGCATATATAAACTAATTAGTATTTAACAAAAGGAAAGGAGAATAATATGAAAATGTATAGAGTGTTATTCATATTGCTAGTTATAGTGATGAGTTGTGGGCAGCAAACATCTAATAAAGAAGATAAAAATCATAAAAAGATATTAAAAACAAAGAAACAAAAGAGAAATAGAGGAACAGTGGGCCAAGGAAATGATGTTAAAAAAGCTGATAAAGATAGTGATTTTGCAGTGGTGGGGGAGCAGATGAGTGCACCTTATTACATGTTAGAAAGAAAGGTTAAGGCATTAAGAGGTAAACTTGAGAGCGCTAGAAGTATATTTATTAAACAGGGTCATTCATTTCCTAATCTTGTAGATTCTAAAAGTATTGTAAAAGCAGTTATGTCTAGGCAACATTCATTTCCTACTATTGTAAGTGTGTTTCTATATGAATATGGAGCTGAATCTTTACCAGAACGTGTAGATGAATTTTATGCAGGCTTAGGGTATGATGTAGCTTTTATTACAAAGTTAGAAGAGATTTGTTATGAACTGATTGCATATAAACCTGGTAATTTAGATGAATTTGGGGGTAAATATTATTTTTGTGAAGAAATAATATTTCCAATGATTAATGCTTATAACTTAAATCAAAAGATATTGTATGAGTATTTCAGTGACACAAATCTAGTTAAGCTTAAAAGTGACAATAATCCAGAAAATATTGCAAAGGCTAATAAACTTTTAGGTGAGTATATTAAGATAAGGGTAAATGTATTAGATAGGATGGCTGAACAAATGGAGATAGTAAGAAAATCTAATAAAGGAGCTGAAATATATAATAAGTTTACAAAGATTTATGACGAAAAAATTCTATTTTTTACGTATGGTAAATTGAACAAGATTGGCAATGATATTGAAAAATTTTTCTTGAATTTGAAAAATGATTTACAACGTAAATTTAGAAAGAAATTAGAAGGATAATATAATCTGCTATAGTAAAGAAAAATATGAGTAGCAAGATATGACTTTGTAGAAAGTTATATGTGAATTACATATATAAACTAATTAGTATTTAACAAAAGGAAAGGAGAATAATATGAAAATATATAGAATGTTGTTGATGTTGATAATTGTAATGATGAGTTGTGATCAGCAAACATCTAATAAGAGGGGAGACAAAAGGAAAATAGGAATATTTAAAACAAGAAAGCATGAAAGAAAGAAAATATCAATAGATCAGAAAAAGCTAGATGAGAAAACATATGAACAGGCTAGTATAGAAGATGAAAAGATAGAATATTCACCTTACGATATACTAGAAAGCAAGGTTAAGATATTAAGAAATGATATTGAGAGTGCTAAGGGTATATTTGTAGCTCGGGGTCATACAGCTCCTGATTTTACAGACTTTAATAGCATTAAAGATGCAATTGATTCTGGAAAATATTCATTTTCTAACATTTTAAACTTGATTAGTAGGCAAACAAGAACAATAACGGCATTTCCAAAGATAGTGGATCGAATTTATGCAAGTTTAGGGTATAATATAGATACTCTTTTGAAGTTAGAAGAAATAATACCTAAAGTATTGAATAATAATTATGCTTCTTTTGACGCTTTTAATCTCTATGACAGTTTCTTGCGTATATTATCTAATCTTTATGACTTGAATCATAAAGTATTATATGATATCTTCAGTGATATAACGTTAGCTAAGCTTAAGAGTGCTAATAATCTTACAGATATTGAAAAGGCCAGCTATCTTTTAGATAGATTTGATAAGTTAAAAGTAAGTTTGGTATTAAATGTAAAAGAACAAATAGAAATAGCTACAAGAAAAAAAGATAAAAAAGATATATTTGAAGAGCTTAAAAAAGCTTATGGACAAGCATTTAGGTCTGGATATTTAGCATTGGATATCGAATATTTTAATATTTTAAAATTATATTCAGGTATTAAATAAATAATTTACTAATTTTAAAACTGATTTGATTTATTAGAAGAATAGTAAGGCCCAGTGATGTTGAAATTAAAGCAAGATTCATTTAGCAAGATATTAGATAGAGAAAAATTAACTTGTAGCAGCTACTAGAAGTAAATGTTTATTTACTAAATTTTTATGAAGAAATATAAAACAGCAATCAAATTGGTTATTTTGGTTCAGTACAAAAATTAGTAGATGGTGAGCTTGTAAAACTTTAAGCCTGATAAAAGTATTTTACTTATTTTTGAATTTGATAATTGTTTAGATAATTTATTTAATCAAGAGGAAGTTTGTTAAAAACTGTTAGGGAGTAAATATTAGAAATAATAGAGGAAAATAATAAGAGGAGAAGTAAGGTAGGACTGGTAGGCTTTATGAGTAAATAGATATCGTTTTAATTCGAAATTAAATAACTCAAGGTTTGAAGAAGAGTATAAATTATTGTGAAAATCTTATATTAAGATAGCAAAGAGTTAATTCAGTTAAAATGGAAGAATCCTAAGAAAGTCTGGATTTGTTGTTTAATGAAACTAATCCTCGTATTGCTTAGTGGTATAATAGATATTATTAGTAAATTAATTAAAATATTATATTAAAAGGGCTTTATTTTTAATTGTTAATATATAGTTGACATTTTAATAAAAGCGAAGGAGGATAAAATGAAAATTTATATAATGATAATTTGCTTAGTTCTACCTTTGTTATTTGGGTGTAAGCAAGTAAGTGATATTTTAGAAGGGGAATTTGAAGAACTTCATAATGAAGTTGATAGTAGTAATAAAAGTAAAAGAGAGAAAATAGACCCAAAAAAGGGCATTAAGGTAAAGACAAAGGTATCAGATGTCAATTCAGAAGGAAATGAAGGAGGAGCACAGAAGGACAAAAGGGAGTTATCAAAGAGAATAGAGGAGTTAGATGCAATAAAATCTAATGAAATAAAAGAAGCATTAGATCAAAAACCAAAAATTGAGACTTTAACAAAAGCACAGGAGTTGGCATACAAAACATTGGATAAGAAAGCGAAGGCATTTAAGAGTAGGTTAGAAAGACAAGAAAAGAATTTTAGAGATGGTAGATATTCATTTTCTAGAATATTAGATAGAATCAGGAATGCGGAAGGAGGGCGGGCTAACTGGGTTTCTATACCAAACGGATTGAATAATGTTTATGTGGCACTTGGGTTTGATATAGGTATTCTTCAATGGATAGAAGATATACTTAGGATTTTATTTGTTCATAGAAATCCAGGACATAAAGGTATTAATAATTTATTAAAGGAATTGAAAGAAGCTGGTGTGATTACCAAGAAATTTTTAGTATGGATAAGTGATAGTGAGCTTGCAAAATTTAAGGTTGGTAAAAATGCTTTGCTTATTTCTAAATTTGATAAATATTTAGATGAATTTATTTCAATAAGAGAAAAAATGATACAAGCTGTGGAAAAGCATGTATTATCTGTACTAAAAGGATGTAATAAGGATAGAATATCTTTAATGGCATTCGTAGATGAGTACTATTTTAATGATAGTCTTAATAAGGTTTTTAGTGGCTCAAATGTTACTGAATTGTATGAGTTATTGAAAAAAGCATATCTAGAAATGGAAAGAAGCCTTCCGATTTAAAGATTACAAAGTAATGTTATTTCATAATATATTTGGTATTTAATTAAAAAATGAAAGTAAAGATATTATTTATATGTAAAGTTTACTTTCTATTTTTATGTTGTGATGGAAAATTGAATTTGAAGGATAGTAATATGAAAAGGTTTAAATTTGTGTTTTGCTTAGTACTATTTATTTTAATTGGTTGCAAGCAAGTTGATAATATATTCGAAGATAAACCTTTAAAAAAGAAAGGGGGGGGGGTGTAAAAGTATCTGAAGCTTTATATTAAAAGGTAAATAAAAGATTAGCTTTAGAAGAAGATAGGTCAGCAAAAATGATTGAGAAATTAGAACAAGAGAATCTTAAAAATAGGGAATCATCCTCTAATCATATGGAGAGAAAATTTAAAGTATTTAGAGAGCGTCTATAGATAAAAGAGAATAGATTGAATTAACTTATTGTTTCAGGCAAATATTTATTTTCTGAATTATCAGAGGTAATCTTAAATAGTAAAGATGTTAGCTATGATATTGAATTCAGAACATTATATTATATTTACTACTCGGTTGGATATAATGTGTTTACTATTACAATTAGAAAAAATATTTCAGAGATTATGTTTTATTAAAGCAAAATGGGACTAATTGAATCTAGAAGATGTTTGCGAGATATTATTGAAGTCTTTGCATGATACTGGGTATCATACTAGTGTATTTATAGGGTGTTTAGGTGAGTTAAGCTTAAGAAAGGCAAGATAAATATTTTTTTACTTAATAGACTTATAGATCAATTTATTTTATTAAGAAAAGATTTGGAAAGAGCTATTCAGAAATAGATAGAAATAGCAACATATGATAGAAATAATATAGAAAAAATGAAAATAACTTGCTCTTGATATATGAACCTTATTCAAAGATACTTGCAGTGTCTAATAGACTTAATATAACATTTATTAATATTAAGAAGTGCTTGTATGGGAACAAAAGAATTTAGTTAGGTTTTGCACAAATCTTAATTTATTGATATATAAAAGAGGATAGGCGATCTTGTAGTATTTAGTAATAATTATTTTAAATTTTTTTATTACAGATTAATAATGATTATTGTTTTATAGTAAATTATGTGTTGGTATTGCAAATCAATAAAGTCGATAAATAAGATAAACTAACACTAATTAATTATTGGTTAGTAATTATTCTAGGAAAATATTATATCAAACAGGATAATGTTTATATTGTTTACACTATTAACAGTTTTGAATTGAGCTTATACTCAGATAAAAGTATATCTCAAAATAAAGTTTTAAAGACTACAATTAAACTACCTTAAGAATTTAAAACTGAGAAGGAAACTATGGGAGGGGGAAAAGATTTTATGAATTAAAGAAAAACTTAAATAGGATTAAAGAAAAAATCAAAAAGTTGTAAAAATGCAGTTAGTAAAGGGATATAAGTATTTTTATAATATTAACTAGAGAAATTATAGGTATTCGGTTCTGATAGATAAACCAATTATAAATTATTAAACTTATTATATGGTATTGGGGCTTACTTATCAAATCGTAAATAATTTTTAGGAGAGGCAATATTAACTAAGCTTAAAAAAAGTAATATAATGAGTACTAATGGTTATTGATGAATTTATTATGTTGATGAAGGAAGAACCAGAAAGGGTTATAGATCAAGTAAAAGCAGTTATAATAACACAAAAGAATTCTAAACAGAAGATGTTATTTGAATTGAGCAAGATGAACAAAAACAATAAGTCGTTTATAATAAAGCATATGTTTTGAAAAATATTAAATAGAAATCTAAAGCTTAAGTAGAAATAGGGCTTGCCTATCGAACTCTATTTTATTTAAAAATATAAAACAAAAATAAGAACTATCTTATAAAGATTAATAAATAATAAGTTAACAGCACAGTGTAGGCCTACTTTAGTTTTAAACAGATCAATTTAACACAAATTAATTGATAAAGAAGTTAAGCGAATCTAATTAGCTTAATCAAGTTATATTACTGTCATTGTATATATTTCTATTTAAAATTTATTTATTCTTTGCAAATCATTTTTAAAATCAAACTTTTCAGATTTTAATTAAATTAGTTGTTCTTCTTTAAAAGATAATATTAAACTTTCATTTAAGTCTTTATCTAGTTTTTTATAAAATGCTTCAGCAATTTATAACAGATTTTTCTTTCTTTACAAAGATTTAATTAACTATTTATTTGAGTTATATAAAAACTCTATTGATTTATTAATCATCTGTTATTTTTAACTATCCTAAGTGAATTGTAAAGATTTTCTTTGTATTTCTTTAAGCAAAATCGTATTGTTAATATTTTTCTTTTCTGTTTGGTCATTTCTATCATAGTCTTTATCGAATTTATTTTCAATGACTGTAGTCCAGATATAGGGCTTTAGATACCACTTAATTTAGAATTTTCAGTTATTTATGTCAATATATTATCTGAAACTATATGCCTCACTTATAAATGTTAAGTCTTATTTAATTGAAGCTAAATTTTATTTAACAACAAATTTTATTTTAAGTTCCACAAGCTGTATTTTTTCATTATTAGATAAAACTAAGGAAGTATAGGAAAGACACGAGCTATCTTAAAAACAGATGATATTAAACTTTTTAAATTTTTATATTTTTTTCATTTTTTTTTGGTTAATTGCTATATTAAAAGATTAAATATGGGAAAGACAACAAAGAATAATCTTTGTTGTCTTTGAAATTAATTCTCGTTCAAGGTATCTTCTATTTGGCTTTTTAATGCCTTAAATATAAAAGAATCACTAATAGATCTTAAAGCTATATAAGCTCCCTCATGCCCCTCATTACTACTACAAGCAATTTTGATATTTCTTAAATATTTCTCTTCTTTTTCTTTAAATTGATTCTCAAAATTTTGTTTTTGGGGATGATCGTCTGGTATGCTGTATATAGCATTTCTTACATTATCCCGTGCTGTCATAGTTATAACTATTTCTGAAATAGCTTCTTTAGTTTTATTAGCGCCCATAATAGTTAAGAATTCATGGAACTCTTCTTCTGTATAGTTCTTAACTCCCTCTGCATCCTTTGCAATAAGAGGATTAGTTAATACACTCTTTAAAAATTGAACTGCCATTTGTTCTTCAGAAGAAAGTTGATATTTTTCAACTAAACTTTCTAAAGTGTTCACATCGTCAGAATCAGCATTCTCAATCTCTTTATCTTCATAATCTTTTACCTCACTCATATCGTGGGTATTTTTTATATCCTTGCAGCTAAAAAGCATTAAGATTAAAATTAAACTTTTAAAAATTTGAATATTCATGACTTAATGTCTCCTTCTAATAACAATATATACCACTTAATTATTAAGAAAATTTTTATAGTAAAACAATTGAAATTAAGCTAGAACATAACATATGTGAAAGTTAAAATGAAAGAAAATATTACAAATCTATAAAACTTACTCTTATTCAAGAAATCTAAACTCTACTTTTCTTAGATTTCTAATATATAACGGGGATGATATGCTTAGCATGAAAAGTTAAAGAAAAACAATATTTTATCTTGTTGCTATTATAATTATTTTGTTTAAATCTATGGCATAAAACTAAATGAATACAATACTAGTAGAGTATTTATTTTGCTTAAGTATTTAATATAAATATCTGTGAGACAGACAAAGCAGATTTAAGCATAAATTATACTTAAATTAAGTGTTGCTAACCTTAGTTTTATATTCATAGTGTTCAATTGTGAATGTTGATATCATCGCTGTTTTATATATTAGGTGTTTATATTCATAATATGATTTGAAATAACTATCTTTGATTTTGTTTAGGAAAGCAATTTGTGGAGAGAATGAGTAGTCGTATTTTCTATATTAGGTTAATTTAACTTAAAAACAGGCTTAAAGGTGAAAAGATTAGATTTGATTTGATAGATTAATCGTTTTTATTCTTTTAGATAAAATAGATAAATTTAAATCATATTAATATAAGGTTAAGAATTACAATAGGGAATTTTTGTAGGTCTAAGTTATGAATCAATTTTCTTTAAGCTTATGGAAGAAATTTTGACATAGTTAAAAACAATTGAATTTGCTACAAGGGAAACAGTAAATATATTATTCTGTTATTAACTTTGTTAAGCAATATTGATTTTATACACAAAATATTTTTATTTATCTTTATATAAAATAGAGCTAGACAAGCTTAAAAATAAACATAATATTATAGAGATTAACTATAATTTAGTAACTACTTTATTTTTTATATCTCTTTAAAAATCTTAATTTAAAAATCTTAAAAAGAGTGATTTTGTTTTAAAATATTGTTGTGTTTTTTAAGAGAAAAGAAGACTATCTTTATATGTTCTCCTACTTTCTCTATTCTATTTTATTTAATTAAATTAGCAATATCTCGACTACTAGCATGATTTCACATTGCTAAGAGACTAATATGAACTCAGTTTCATTTGATATTACTTCTTTATTTCCGATAATTAGCCTTTCTGAAGATTTTTCTGCTTGTCTGCTTGTATCTTCTTCTTCTGAGGTTGCTTTCGGTATTGGTGGTTGTTCTTTTTTCTTAGCTATCATTCCTGTTGATTCTTTAAGTGCTTCTAATATTGAGTCAGGTGTCCATGGTCTTTTTGGTAGTTGATCTCGTATAATATTTCCTTTTGCTGGTGAAGTATGTTTTTGGCTTCCATTTCCTGTTATTAAAGAAGGTGTTTTTGGTTGTTTTTGGTATACTACAGGTAAATTTGTTCTTTCATCTACACTTCTTACTACCTCTGATTGATTTGTATCATTTCTAGATACTGGTATAATTCCATCTTTTCCCCTTGAGATTTATTTCCATTTTTTAGCTGCTTTTGCAGGCTAGATGTCCATGATTCATTATCACAGCTAACTGTCAATGTAATAAATGAAATAATCATTATTATGTTAATTTTTTTCATAAAGTCTTCTCCTCTTAGATAAATAATATTATATAATTATTTATATTATTTAAGATATAATATTTATTAATATAAATTATAATTTTATATTAATAAATATATTAGTTTTATTTTCTTTTTTCAGATTTGTTTATTTAAAAAGTTTTTCCATTTATTTTTGCTTTCCAAAAAGAAATGGAAAAACTTTATTATGTATTATATATTTCTGTCAAGTCTTTAAAATTATTAATCTTTTTTTCTTTTTCAATTAATCCAATTCGTATTTATAATTTTTATTTTTTAATTCTGCTTTTAAATAGCCTTGAACTTTCTTTATTGTTTCATATCTTATATTTATAAATTCATATTATTTTAGCTCCAATTTCTTTTTTTATTTGTATAGTATAGTACCTATATAAGTTTTTCTTTCTTAAATAGTTATCTAAAATTTTTAGTGTAATTTCTCATTGACTAAGATAGCAATAAAAGAGTCTAGCATTAAATTAAACATTTAAGCAAAGATTCCTGATTTGTATATTATCCTGTGATCATAGAAGATAGGTTCCATGTTTAGTTGGTTGGGGATAAAATCAACAATAAAAGGCATTATAAATTGTGTGCAAAGCCAGTATCATTTCTTTAAAATAATTGATCTTTAAGCTTGAGGAAAATAAGATTACAGAAAGTAAGATTAAGTGTGAGAGGTAATCTCAGAAAGTATAATGAAAGAAATCAAAACATCATAGAAAGAATTATACAGGTAATTGAGGATTCTTTATAAAAAGCAAGATAGTTTAAAAATAATTTTAGTAGCGAAGTAATGAGAATAAAACCAATATATTATTGAATTAACTTGGAAAGGTTAGGATTTGAAGCAGAAGGGACATAAAAATATTAAATAAAGTTAATAAAATTTATAAAGATTTGTAGCTTCGAATAGCAAATGAAATCGTTTTTTGAATATGATAGTAAGCAATTTTTATATTTGTCAGGTTCAGATATCCATTATTAAAAAGATAAAAGAGATAATTTACTTAAGGCTTTGTAATATGTCAAAAAAATGCTAATAAAAGTATAATGTTTTGGTATAAATTTTTAGAGAAAAGTGAAACTGTTTTAGTTAATTCAGTATCTTTTCAATAGTAGTATTTTATGCGAGAGCGTATGTTGAGTATTCTAAAGAAGGAATTGAGAAATTTAGAAAAGGAAATGTTGAATTTAGATATTCAATAAAGGTATTCTAAACATGGAATTAATTTTTTAAAAAAAGACTAGTAAGGGGAAATAGAAAAATGGTTAAAATAAATAAAACCTCACGGTAAGATGAGATTTTATTTAAAGAATAATTTCTGTTAAAGAAAATTAATACATAAATCTTAAATTAATAATTTACATTATACAGGATAGAAAAAAATTAGTACTTTATTATAAATTTTGTATAGTGCTTATATAGTTTAGAGTATACTTTCTCAGTCGAGTTGTAAAGTTCTGCAAATTTGGGCATAAATTTTTGAAAACTTTTATCAAGTTGATTGTGGTCAAGAATACTTATGTTAGATAAAAATTCTTTTTTATATTTATCAATCAAAGGCAATCGCTTTTCTAATGATTCTTTGTATTCATGGTAATGTTTTTGTACTCCTATTGACTCCTCATGAGTCAACATGTTTGCAAGTTCTATTGTATCAAGCAAAAGTAAGCTTAATGAATCAAGTTCATATAGTAAGTAAGCAGCCTTATCTGCATTTTTATCTTTAAGTTTAGTTAAAAACAAAGTTGTTTTTTTAAGTAATGCTTTATTCATAGTTGTGTCAGAATCATTTTTCTCATTTCTTGTAACCATTAAACATAATTTTAATTTATGTAATAAATCTTCACCTGACATTGATTTAAAATCATTAATGGTGGCAAGAAAATAACTATCAAGAATTGATAAATTGTTAAAATTAGTACGCCATTTATGCACTCTTAATTGACTTCTTAAATTGCCCTCTTCATTTAAATATAATGAATATATTGGACTTACAAGTAGCGCAGCCAAAAGAATCGCTTTTGTTGCTAAATACTTAAAAATCATACTTTTTACCTCTCATTTTTATATACTAAACTACTATATAGCATTTTAAGCAAGTTATATATGAAAGTTGATGAATTTAAAATAGGTTTAGTAATAAAATAAACTTGAGGATATCTTGAAACTTATTAGTGTGCTAGGCATGATTAACATGCATTACTGGTTAAAATCCATTTTTACTGAATAAGTTTTTATTTAAGTTTGCATAGTTGAATATGGATAACATTTTTGTCTTTTTGTCATAGAATTCTAAAGAGTTTTAGAATATCCTACTTTTATCGAACATTTTTAATAAGGATGATCTCTTTTTTAGCTTTCATTTGTTTTTAATGCTTTTAAGAAAAGTTTAAGATTAATGACATTGTTATAGGTATTTCATTAAAAAAATTTTCAATTTTATCTTTGGCAGCTTTCTCTTTATCTATGTCAAATTTATTATATATGTAACTGTTAATTTTAAGTAACGTCCTCTCATAGCTTTTATGAAGCTATGTTGGAGTTTTTAGAAGTTTCCTTTATATCCTTTATATATTGTTTGTTATTGTCAGTTATGCCTGGTATTTTATTTATGGCTTTGTATCTATCTTGAGCTTTTCTAGTTTAAAATTGCGGTCTATAAACTTTTCTTTGAATTAAGATTAAATTTGTCAAATAGCTTCTTAACCTTTTCATTTTTTGTTTAAAATAAGGATATCTTCTTTATTTAGGTTACATCGATAGCTATATAATCTAGAAAATTAAAGACTATATTGAATAATTTTGATTGAACTATTCAATTAGTTATTCTTAAATAGAATATTAAATATTTAATAATAAATCATATCTATATCATTTGGATTTCTTAAATCCTAGTATTATTCAGCTATTATAAATTAAGGCTAAAATTATAATAATGATTATTCTTTAAATAATTTTAACATTTATTTTTATTTTAATTTAAAAATAAATGTTGTATGTAAATGATATCTTATTTATTTATAATAAAATATATTTAGTTTTATATATTTAAATATTCAGTAGTTTTTTAAATTAATTTTTTCTTATACTTGAAACAAGTAAAAGCAAAAGTTTAAATTTATTTTGATTTAAGCTTTTAATCATATAAATGATAATCAAAAATATCTAAGTCAATATATAATATATCTACTTAATTTAAATTATGTTAAATAGTAGCTATATTTTGGTGTTAATTTGTTGTTTTGTTTATCTATCTTTGTACTCGATACTTATCACTTTCTAGATAGGATATTTTTTCTACTTATTTAGAACATTTTTGTATTTGTTTAGTATTTTCACTATAAGAAGCAGTAGTATTCATATAAGTTTTAAAATCAGTAGTTTTATTTTTTATTGTCTCAATATGTTTTAAAACAGAGTCAATACTATTCCTATGGTCATCAGGTGTTCCTTTAAAGAAATCAATAAGCTTTTTTCCAACGACTTTCTCGTCATTTTTGTGATATTCGGAATATATACATAAATTTAATACTATATGATAGTTATCATATATTTCTTTTAATTCTTTTGCAAATCTTTTTTTCGCTTGAAATTAATTTTCTTGAACTAGTTTACTTCCCGATGGAAGCATTTATTTAATAGTTTTTTCTATTTCTAGTTTAATCTTTTCTAATTTGAAGTTGACATGTATGAAATCTTCTTTTAAATTACTTCTAAGCTTATTAAATAATGTTGGAAATTTTCCTGATTGTGTAAACTCTGTTTTAAAATTATGGTTATTGTAAATAGTATAGTGTCTTATTTTTTTCTATAAGTTTATCTAAGATAGCATTTAATTCTAGTATATGTACGCCTATGTCTACATCAAATAGTTTTTGCTTAAGCTCAGGACTAAGACTAGTTGGCTTGACATTGCTATCAAAATCAGAATATTGCTTTAAATGTTTTTGCAATATTTCTTATTTAATTTTCTTATAATCTTTTTTCATTCTATCGTCGTCATAAACATTACAACGAATGAATACTATAAATAGCATTTTTTTAAACATGAATTACTTTTTTTAAAATTTAAAATAAGCTTCGTACGTAAACTTAGGCTCTTTACTTGTTCCTAAGTAAGCATAGTACTACTTGTTATTATTTCATTTTTAATGCTCTGTAGTCTTAAGTTAAATTTTAAGGAATGTAAGATACATAAATAAAACTTTAGTATATTATAATTCGAGCTTTCTTATTAAATATATAATATTATCTTAATATTCTATTATCTTTAATAAGATATAAAGCTTATTTCCTTTCTTTATTTGTTTTCTTTGATGATGTTTTTTTCTGTGTCTTGTTAGAACACTCTGGAGCTTAGTTATGCATGTTATTGTAACTAGACTTAAGGTTTTTGATACAAGGTTTTAATTTAATAAATATGTTTTTATTGTATCTATATGTTTGAAAAAAGGAAAATGCTATTACTGTAATTATTAGATATTTTTTTCATGAGAGTAAAAATATACTTCCATCAACTTTGTTTTATTATGATGAGTTTTAGAATATACATATAAAAATTGTAATCCGGAATGGTATCATAGCTTTTTGATGATTTTTTAAAATCTTTCTTTTTATTGATTAATTGTAACTATTTCTTTTCCTTGTATTGGTTATGATTTGATTGTAGAATCAGTTGTGTTAGGCATAGCTTTAAGAACTTCTTCTGCTTATAATTTAATTTTTTAACTTTAAACTGTAGTTTATGAAATATTCTTTATTAAAATCACTTCTAATCTTATTAAGAGAAGCTTAAAATTTTCCCAAATTATTTTGAAAGAATGTTGTAATTATCTTTTATTTTTAATAGCATCTTTCTCTCTAAGTAATATATCCTTGTATATTAAATAGCTTATTCTTAGTATTAATATCCTAATATTAATATAGGACTAAAACGGTTGATTTGGTATTATTGGTTGCATTATTAGTTGATTTAAGTGTTTTAGTAGTATTTCTTCTTTAATTTAATTAGACCTTTTTGAGTTCTATCATTGTCATAAATATTACGACAAATGAGTACTAATAATTAATTGTCATTGGTATTATTAAATAGTAATTCATTTTTTGTTTTAATGAGATTAAAAATACTTTATTTATAAATCAAATCTCTATAATCATTAATCATTACGATATACTGCTATTTGAAAGTATTGTATTATTTTTTATTTTCTTGATAAGAAGAGAATTTGTAAAAAATCTGCATAAATGCACAGTAAATATTGTTTAACATTACAAAATTTTATGTTAGCATTTACTTATTAATTTTCATCCGTAATAATATTAAATTAGAGAAAAGATGAATTTTGTTAAGCTCATGATGTTTCATTATTGATTTAAGATAGCATTTAGTTGTAATTTAGTTAAAATTATTATTTAGAATTGAAAACTAATATTATTTGAGATTTGAAGTTGGGAATTGGTTAAAGCTTAGCAATCAAATGTGCTAATAATTAGATTATAAAGATAATAAGTTAGGCGTGAGGAAATAGTTTATGCATGAATATGTACAAGCAGCAGAAGAAATATTAGATAAAAAATATAAAGTTTTAGATAAGGGATTCTTAATGCTTATTGATTATATGGGTAGTGATAATCGAATAGTTAATGCTGCTAGAGTTTCTTACAGAGATACCAAAGTAAAGAGAGATAATGCGGGTCTTATTGATTATCTTATAAGAAATGAGCATACAAGCCCACTTGAGCAAGTAGTTTTTACTTTTCATGTAAAAGCCCCAATATTTGTTGCAAGGCAGTGGATGAGGCATAGGACATCAAGAATTAATGAAACTTCTGGTCGTTATAGTGAGATGAGAGAAGAATTTTATGTACCTTCTAGGTGTTCTATTAACAAACAGAGTTCTACTAATAAACAGGGTCGTTCTAGTATGAAAGTTGATGACGAGATGGCCGAGGCTTTAATTAGTGATTTAGAGGAGCATCATAGGCAATCTTATAAGATTTATCATAATATGATAGAAAAAGATATTTCAAGAGAAGTGTCAAGAATAGTTTTACCTTTAAGTTTATATACTGAATGGTATTGGCAAATTGATTTGAACAATTTATTTAATTTTGTTAAGCTTAGAGCATCGTCTCATGCTCAATGGGAAATAAGAGAATATGCTACTTTGATATTAGAGATTTTAGAAAAGGTTGTTCCTTTGGCTACTGCTAGCTTTAAGAAACATATATTAGATGGAGTTATGCTTTCAGTAGATGAATTGCGTGAGATTAAAAAATTGATAAATCTATCTGAGCTAAATTTATCAGATATCGAACTTAAGAGATTAAAAGAAAAACTTGATTTATAAAGCTTAAAAGAGGGTTATATATATTTTAGTAGTGTATGCTTCAAAGACAGGAAACATAAATCGATTTATTTCCAAGACTGGTTTAAAAGATATTTTACACATAAAGACAGGCTGTGAGATTGTAAGTAATTCTTATATTTTACTTACTTATACGACTTCTTTTGGCAAAGTACCTGCTGAAGTAGAAAAGTTTTTGGTGCACAACTGGAAATTGATGATAGGAGTTGCGGGAAGTGGGAATAAGAACTGGGGTGATTCTTTTTGCAATGCTGTTAACCTAATAAGAAGCAAATATAGGGTTGAGGAAATATTAAAGTTTGAGCTTGCAGGAAATATATACGATGTTAAAAATTTTAAGGAAAGGATTTACAATGAAACACTTAGAATTAAATAATGAGATTATGGTTTTAAAAGATGGCTTTTATAGACTAGAGAAAGACCTTGAGGCTTTAAGTGTTTTTTTGGAGGAAGTTAAGATTAAATCTTTACAATTTAGTGATCCAAATGAGAGGATGCATTATTTGATTGATAATAATTATTATGAGAATTTTTATGAAAAATATTCCAGAGAAGAAATACTTGAAATATATGAACTTATTAAGCTTGAGAATTTTAGCTTTAAATCTTATATGAGCGCTTCTAAGTTTTATAAAGACTATGCTCTTAAGAATAATGATCGTAGTATTTATTTGGAAGGATATGAGGATAGAATAATTGCAGTTAGCCTTTCTCTTGCAGGAGGAGACTTTAGTTTTGCTAAGGTTCTTGCCGTGGAGATGATTAAACAACGATATCAACCCGCAACTCCTACATTTTTAAATGCTGGAAAGAAAGTTAGGGGTGAGCTTGTATCTTGTTTTTTGCTTGAAGTAGAGGATTCTCTTAATAGCATTACATTCAATATTGCATCTGCTATGCAACTTTCGAAGATTGGCGGTGGGGTTGCTTTAAATCTTTCAAATATTAGAGCTGTAGGGGAGGAAATAAGAGGTATCCAAAATGTTGCAAAGGGTGTAATTCCAGTTATGAAGCTTTTAGAAGATGGATTTAATTATGCAGATCAAATGGGACAAAGAAATGGAGCTGGTGCTGTATACTTAAGTATTTTTCATTATAATATAGAAGAATTTTTAGACACAAAGAAAATAAATGCTGATGAAAAAAGTCGTATTCAGACATTATCATTGGGTATAATAATTCCAGATAAGTTTTTTGATATTGCTCGTGAAGGCGGTAATTTTTGTGCATTTGCGCCCCATTCACTTTTCAAAGAGACTGGCAGGCATTTAAGTGATATTGATTTTGATAAGGATTATGATGAATTAGCAAATAATCCAAGTATTTTAAAGAAAGAAATTTCTGCTAGAGATATGCTTGTTCGTATTGCTAAATTACAGTTTGAATCTGGGTATCCTTATATAATGTACTCCACAGCATGTAATTTAAATAATCCACTTAAAGGAATAGGTAGAATTAAGATGTCTAATCTTTGCACGGAGATTTTCCAGATCCAAACCCCATCTGTTATTTCTGATTATGGTGATGGAGATCAAATAGGCTATGATATTAGTTGTATTTTGGGTTCTCTAAATATTGTTAATGTAATAAATGGTGATTTTGAGCATACAGTAGATGTTGCCATGAGAGCGTTAACTGCTGTTGTTAGTATTGTGGATATTAAGAATGCTCCTAGTGTTAGGAAGGCAAATGAAGATTATCATTCTGTTGGTCTTGGTGTAATGAATTTGCATGGATTTTTAATTAAAAATAAAATCTCTTATGAGAGCCTTGAGGCTTGTGATTTTGTTCGTACTTTTTTTATGATGTTAAATTTTTATTCTTTGAAAAGTAGCATGAATATTGCAAAGGAGAGAGGAAAGACTTTTAAAGATTTCAAGAAAAGTGAATATTATAATGGAAATTATTTTAATATGTATTTGAGTGAAGATTTTACACCTAGAACAGAAAAGGTTAAAAAAATCTTTAGTGGAATGAGGATTCCTGTTAAAGTTGATTGGGAGATACTTAAAGAAGAAGTCAAAAAACATGGCCTTTATCATTCTTATAGGTTAGCTGTAGCACCAACTCAGAGTATATCTTATATACAAAATGCGACAACATCTCTTATGCCTATTGTTGAATTAGTTGAAGCTAGAATTTATGGGAATTCTACTACATACTATCCAATGCCTTATCTTAGCAGAGAAAATGCTACTCTTTTTAAATCAGCTTACTATATGGACATGACAAAATTAATAGATCTCATAAGCGAGGCTCAGCGACATGTTGATCAGGGAATTAGTACTCTTCTTTATGTTACAAGTGAAGCTAGTACTAGGGATCTTGTAAAGCTTTATATTTATGCTAAGAATAAAGGACTTAAAAGTTTATATTATACAAGGAATAAAAATTTGTCCGTAGAAGAATGTATTCTTTGCGCAATATAAGGGGGGCGGTGCATTGGTGAATAGTAGTGATAATAATCGAGAGGCCATAAATTGGAATAGGCTTAATAATGAGTATACTAAGATGTTTTGGGATCAAAACATAAGGCAATTTTGGGTAGATGAAGAGATTCCAATTTCTGGAGATAAACTTGTATGGGAAACCTTATCACGGGAAGAAAGAGATGTATATGAGAAAGTGTTAGGGGGTCTTACTTTACTTGATACAGAGCAGGGTTCTGTTGGCATGCCGAGGATAGCTTTAGCAATAGATAATTTAGATTATAAACCGGTTCTTGGGTTTATGGGTGCTATGGAGCATATGCATGCTAAAAGTTATAGTAGCATATTTTCAAGTTTATCGAATATAGACAGAATAGATAACATATTCAGTTGGGTTAAGAATTATAAAAATTTTCAAGATAAGCTGGATTTGATTTTATATAAGTATAATAATATTAATGATAATATAAGTTTATATAAGGCTTTGTGTACTTCCGTATTTCTTGAAACATTTTTGTTTTATTCAGGATTTTTTTACCCTCTCTACCTTGCAGGTCAGGGTAAAATGATAAATAGTGGTGAAATTATTAATTTAATATTAAGAGATGAGTCTGTTCATGGTGTATTTGTTGGTCTTCTGGCTCAGGAAGAATTTAATAAAATGACTATTAGAGAACAAGAATTTGCAAAGAAAGAGGCTTTTTCTATCTTAGATAGGCTTTATGGATTGGAGAAGACTTATACTAAGGAGTTATATTCTTCTATTGGACTTGAAGCCGCTGTTGATATTTTTGTTCGCTATAATGCCGATAAAGCCTTGATGAATTTGGGATTTGACCCTATCTTTAATATTAAAGATATTGATGTTAATCCTTTAGTTTTAAATGGCTTGCGGACTCACACAAAGACACATGACTTTTTCTCTACTAAGGGTAATGGATATATCAAACCTATTAAATTTGAAATTTTACAGGATGATGATTTTTCTTAAAATTTTTTAGCAATTAATCTTTTTCTTTTATAAGTGAAAAATTATATTTAAATTATAATTATCTTAATAATTTTTAAAAATTTTAGTGAGAATTTTAACTTTTAATCATTAATTGAAAAGCTTTTGATAAAATTAGCTTTGAATGCTGTGAATAATTATTGATTTTCAATTTTTTTCTCTTATTTGTATTTTAAAAATATTTATTTTATTTTTTTATCTTTAGTATTAATATTTTTATTTATAATAAATAATTAGATTAAAGTCATATTAGGATATTATAAGAAGCTTATATGGTATCAGAAGCTATAGCTGGGAAATTGAGTAAAATTGTGTGTGAAGGGGAGGGGGGAACGGGAGATAGATCTAAAGACTTTAAATTGGTTTATTTTCAAAGTTTGATGCTTAGACACAAAAAAGTTTGTTAGAAGAGAAGTGATTAGTAAAATTTAATTAATTATTAAGTTGGTTTTAAATTTATTATAAGAACTTTAAAAGTATTTGATATAAATGTCAGGTTGAAGCAGAAGTTGAAACTAAAATATCAAGAAAATTGAAGTCGACTATGACCAAGTAAAACTGCATTAGCGGCAATAAATAAACTTCAAGCAAAGAAGATCTTAAAAGATATTAGATTAGTTGGATAAAAAGGACGAACCTAAAAGTTTTAAAGATGAGTAATTGACTATTAAGTTTTTTCTAGGAGGTAGTAAAATAGAGTATTTTTATAATGAAGAAAATGAAATTTCTATAGAAGAAAAGTTAAAATATATTACTAGGACTGTTAAATCAATTTAAGGTTGAACAGGAAAATTTTATGGGTTATTTATATCATTATTGTAATGAAGATACAATGAAAGCTTATTAGATAAATTAAGTTAGATAGGATAAGTGTGGGTAGAGTGATAGAGTAGAGCATATCAAAATATGATATTCTTACAAAAGCAAAATACAAAGCTTAAGTTATCTGATTAAGCTTGTTTTGCAAAAAAGAAGGTAATGCCATAGGTCTTGAGGGGTGTGTATTAAAATATCTGGGGTCCCGCGATCTCCAATAATATTTGACACAATCTAAAGAACAATGATGATTCTCATATGTTTAGTTAAAATTATATAAAGGCGATTCTTAAATTCTGGAGCTAGATTTAAATATAAAGATATAGTATAATCTTTTTTTAATAGAAGATTATAGAGATGGGTACTGAAATGCTTATTTTTCTATCTTCTTGGAGTTTATGGTGATATGGATTAAGGGTTTCTTTACTATTGCTTTATTTATGCTAGTCTCTTGTGATAACTATAATCTTGATGTAGGTCTTAGTAGAAATTTGATAGATTTAAGCGAGAATGAAGCTGGTCATGATGAGGTTGTAAATAAGAAAAAGAATGGGAAAGGTTATGCATCTGTTAATAAGACAAATCTTGCTAATTCAAAAATTGATAATCTTAAGACATCTGAAATGATTGATAATAAGGGTGAGGATAATCCTTCTGAGATTCAATCTGACATCAATAAACTAGATTCTCAAGCTAGAGTAACATTTGTTCCTTCGGTAATAGAGGCTATCCCTGTAAAGGGTGAATCTTTGCTTCCTATAAGTGGTGATGTTTTGATGGTGATAGATGAAGGAGTTGCTAATCCTGTAAATAATGATCTCTTACTAAAAAATGAAGAAATGTCTATAGATGAAGGTAATTATTTAGTGTTTGCTAAAAAAGATGACCATAAAATGCATGAAAAGGTTGAAA
The DNA here is from genome assembly GCF_014084025.1 of Borrelia sp. A-FGy1. Classification (NCBI taxonomy): domain Bacteria; kingdom Pseudomonadati; phylum Spirochaetota; class Spirochaetia; order Spirochaetales; family Borreliaceae; genus Borrelia; species Candidatus Borrelia mahuryensis. The sequence goes on along the minus strand of NZ_CP043683.1, from coordinate 12,474 downwards.
TTAAATGGCTTGATTCTCTGACTTCTGGTCATAAAAAGACTTTAGAATATTTTAAAGGTGTATTGCAGGATGATCGCTATAAGTCGAGACTTGGAGGAATGCATGTGGATAGGTATGAAGATAATATACAAAAGTACGCGTATAGTGATGAGCTTTTTTTAAATGTTTTGGCAAATATAGGAGAGCAAAATACAAAGAGTATGCTTGCTGAAATACAGCGTGCAAGAGAAGCGGTTGAGAAATATAGTGGAGCAGGTGATATAGAAGACATTCTTTATGAATTAGAATCAGATTTGTCATATGCATTTTATCAAACCAAAATTTTTAATAAAAAACCTAGCATTGAAGTTTTAAATGAGATTAAATCTTTTTCAAAATCTTTTATAAAAAACATTAATAACGAATTTGTCTTAATAAACAAGAAAATTTCGTCTGACACAACAAATGGTAAGATTTGGAGTGATAAATTTAGGGAATACTTAACAGAAAAGGAAATGTATACATTAAAGGTATGTGAGATTCTTTTAAAGGGTAAGGATATTTCTTTAGAGAGAGTTGATAATAGATTTATCTTGTTAGGTAAGGATATTACGCATAAAACTTTAAAGAAATTGGATGAGCTTATATCAAGTTTGTTAATTAAAGATATTTTGAATGTTTTTTCTGAAAAGGTATCAGAAGAAAAAATTTTACAACGATTAGAATCTTTAAGTAAAAGCGATAAGAAAAAATTGGATACTTTGGTAGATAGGTTGAATTATATATTTAGATGTTTGGTGAACATGAACTTAAATTCAGTTAAAATATATGAAACTCTTGAAGATTTGATGAATCAAGTAATAAAAGAATTTAAATATAATGATTACAGAATAAAATATGCATATAGCAATGATTTTGATTTAAATTAATCGACAAATATCAGTTAATATTAATTTTTAGACAAGTTCGGAGCATTTGTAGATTTATAGATTCTTTTAAAAAGACTACTAGTCAATAAAGTATTTAATATAATAAATTTATTATATGTTATTTAGTTATTAAATTATTTTAATTTAAGAGTGGGTTAGTAGTTCATGTATTTACTTATCTATAGAAGGGATAGATGTTAATAAATATAATATATATTTTTATTTTATTAATTTTTATTTCTTTGTTTAGTAAAAATTACTTGGATTTTTTTGAATATGAAGAGATATAATTGATTTATTATTTTAAAGTTATAATACTAAGAATAGAAATAATGGAAAGCAAGGTAAACCAAAAAACTAAAAACAAATAAAGTGACCTGTATATACAAAATTTAAAATGTAAATAGAAATATAAGAAATGCTTTCTATTAATTGGTTTATATTTATCTGTTAAATGAATGGCATTTACAAACTCACTAAATATCTATCTCCAAGAATCTGCAGTGTAAGGTATAGTTAAGGGGATATTATAAATAGATTTTAGTTTGGCTTTAATATGCTACCATGATACTATAGCAAAAGTTTTAAGTTTATAATTCTCTTCTCTTCTTAATTTAATAACTAGCTTTTTAGTCTGCCTAGACCATTAACAGAGCGAAGGCTTAATCTTGTTCATCTTGAAATGTTACTTTTTAACTTCTATACAATCCTAATCCTTTCGGTATTATCTCTATTCTTAACAAAATCTTTTCACTTCCTGATTGTAAAGCTCTAAAACTATCATCTTCTATATTACTTGAAGCTGAAGTATATAAGCATTTATAAGAATTTCATAATATAAATCCTATATTCAACTAAACAAAACCCTCACTCATTTCAGATTTATAGGATCTTGTCCTTTGATAAAAATACTATTAGTATCTCTACAATTAAAATGAGACTTAATTTCATTAGAAAATCTTATATAATTATGATAAATAAACTTTAAAATATTTTTATATTTTTTATGTAATTATCTGATTTTTAATCTATCAATGGGAAGTTTTAAGTTTGTCAACTTATTATATGGGGCAATTAAAGTAGTAATCTAAATTAAGTATTAAATTTTTATAAGAAAAAGTATAAATTATTATCTTTCTTTTATCATTTTATTATAAGTTTTAATAACTTATTAAAGTTTATAAGGATAATTTATTTTTATTTTTAAAAATAGATAAAATTTATTATAGTTATATTGGTAAAAATAAATAGAATTATTTATAGAATTATATTGGTATTATGTTAATAGTGATAGTTTATTATCACTACAATAATTAAGGTAATAATGGGTTTTAATGCATTAACTAAAGAAATCAAAAACATCCCGTTGAGCTTAATAACAATTTAGCATACTTGAATAGAATAAAAAAGAGTACAAAGGGTGTTTATGAATCTCAGGCTTTAACTACTGTATTTGTTGGATTTTAAAAAACTGTAGAAAAGGCTTTAAGTTAGGATAACGTTTTTATTTATAGATAGGTTGCTTCTTGTATTGATGTCATACATAGTATTAACATTATTATTTTTTAGATTGATTACTTTTTTGCTATGTTTTCTATGCTATCTTCTTATAAGTTTACATGTGCTGTAAAAATTTTTTTCTATTACTAAAAACACTTAGCCTAATAAACTTGACATTAGAATATACTATTTTGCTATTAAAATAAAAGAAAGATTTCGAAAAGTATTTGGATAAATTTAAGGGAAATCTAAATTGCTATATTTCAATGAGATATAATTCAAATTTTTCTGTCTTCATTTTCCTTTTATAGGTTAAGTCAGAATAATAAATGATGATATCAAGATAATTTATGAAAGTGTAATACTGATTCAAGATATACAGTTAATTTGAGTAGTATGGTTCAAGATAGAATGTAATATAGTGGAAATCAAGAAATAAAAATGATCCGTCATCCCATTTTTTTTAAATGTTAGTCTTTTTAATGGCAGTCATGCTAAAAGCTGTTTTTGTATTAATGTATAAGAAAAACTATTACTAAGTTAAATGATAATAATTTTATAATAGATTTAATGACAATAAATTTAGGGAGCATTTACTTTTGCAGATCTATTGTAACTGATCCATTAGATTTTGTAAAATTTAAATAAGATAACAAATAAGTAATAGAACTTAGTAAAGTATATAAATGATAATACTATTAACAATTCTTTATTTCTCTCTTTTGTATACTATTTTATTTGTATTTTAAGGCAATAAATTTACTAAAAGACTGCTATTATTAGCAATGTCTTTTTATTATTAGTAATCTTTTTAACAGTAATGTGCTTTTCTTTGTCATATTTTTATCTATGCTGTTTAACTTTTTAAGTAAAGTGTTTTGTTGAACATAAATTGATTCTAATCCTCTTATAATACTGTTATGAATACTTATAGTATCATTTTATTTAATTTTACTGTTACATCAATCATTTCTTCAACACTCTCTTGATTAGTTTTAAAGTTTTTTTGACATTATTATAGAAAATATTTGATATAGATTCTTTTCGATTATAGAAGTGAACCTCATGCCTATTTTCATGCCTATGTAAGATTTAAATCTTCTTCTATTATATATTATTTCTTTGAAAGGTTATTCATTACCTTCTAATAAGAGACTGTCTATTATAATATCTCTGTAAACCTAATAAGTATTTAAAATTACTCTTAGATATGGAATTATTGCTCCATAACTATTCTTATGGTTCAAATTTTACTATCAGTTCAAATGTTTGGTTTAGATACTTTGTTCTAAATTTAATTAAATTAAGTTTGATTATTCGAATAATCATAGTGCTAATAGTGTTTTAAATTTGTTGAAGTATGGAATATTATAGTTTATAAGATTATTTGGTAACTTAGATACATTGAAAAGCTAAATTTATAAATGCAAGTTTGGGAGAGAGATCTACTTGCCTGATTAATTGTTGAGTAAGATTTTATTAATAATAATTAACAAAGTTAGATTAATTAATAGAATTTGTTACAATATTTATTTTAAATCTTTTACAACAACTGAGAAGAGATGATTTTAAAAAATGGATTAAAATGGTTAAATAATAGTTAAAGCTTTGGCTTTTTAATGTTTTTTCATAATTTTTATTAATTTCTCAAGTATCATTTTACTACCAAAATTGAACATGTTTTAAAGCTAGTCTGACTTGTACACTCTTACTATACTATAACATTAAATTTACTTTTATGATTGCCTTTATGGGTAAAGGTTACATAAAGAAAAAAAAGGGGGGAGAGGATATTGCTGTGATCAATAAGTCATAATTTAAATTATTAATAATGGTATGTATATTGACATTTTATAGATAAAAAAATAGAAATGTTAAAAACTATTCAATAAATGGGTCTGTTCATAGACTCTGTCATGTGTTGATATTAATGTCAGCTTATGAATAGGGGCTTTTTGTTATTTTACTTATTTTGATTTCTTTTTTAGAAAGCGTTTATAATTGTGTTAGACATAAGTAGAAATATAGTAATTAGCTCAACTCATTGATATTTTGTAGATGTAATTGATATTTAAGAAAAGTTAAAAGTAAATATCTGAACTTAGATTTTATTGAAGTAAATAATAGCAACAGAGAAACCGAACCTGTTTTGGGAAGGTATTATTAAATAATTTACTTGTCTAAAATTTTAAAATTTAATTTAATTTCTAACTATATTAATAGTTCTATATTAATATTATTTTATTTTTTAAAAAATCTTTAAGAAATCTCTAAGAGCTTTAATTTTTAATTTTGTTTTTTAATTTCCCACTTTATGAGGATTTATATTTAAAGAAGTAATACACTTAGATGTTAATTCTATTAATTCAGAATATGTTGTATCTTAAGCTAAATATTTTATATTTTTAATATCTTTTATAGTTTTTTTAAAATCATTAATATATTCTCTTCTGAAATTTTTTATTTTAGGATTTTTTATATTTTGTGATTTTAGATAAAAATTATCAGAAAAGTCTATTCTTCTTATATTTAAATTGTGATTTTATAGAATTTAAGTATTTATTTTAATTTTCCTTTTCTCAAAAATCCGGTTTCGAGTAGAATACAAATTAGATTTTGTTTTATTATTTTTACATTAAAATAAATATAAATTAAAGAATTTATATCTCTAAAAAACTTAATACAATCTTTGTGTTGCAAACTTCTTGCCTAGACTTTTTAAAAATATCTTTTAGTCTTTTTATGTGTTGATATTAAAACAGTCTTTGCAAAGTATTGAAAGCATCATAATTTTAATTATTTGTGTCTTATATTTTGTGTTGAAATAATGTGGATTAAAATTGCACATCATAAAATTGAACTTTTTTGTTTGCAATAGTAATGTGCAATCTTTTTTTAAAATTAATTTCCTTGAATTTTATAAAAATTGTTAAAATACTGTTTCAATAAGTTATCCATGGGCAACTTAAAATTTATTTGAAATTTTAAAAATAAAGTTTAAGTTATTCTTTTCTATAAAGAATTCAGCATTGAAAAATTCTTGTTGACCAAGTTTTAGATTTGCCTGCTTGACAACTTATATGCTAAATATATAACATAAGCCTAAATTCAGAAATTTCTAATTTAATATTTTATGGCAAGCTTAGGATAATTTATATCATGAACAGAATAATTAACTTTATTTATAATTTTCACATCTCATAGTTCTATTATTTTTGTCTTTTATAGAGATAAAAATAATGGAATAATAATTTTATTTAATTATCGTTTTTCTAATCTTTGCCAATAAGTTGGTTATACTGCTAACTAAAATTTAATATGACGATTTTATCACTAATTATATAAATTACCCATCGGAAAATAATTATAATCATTTTTGTATTCTTTCATAAAAGATATAGCTTTAATATTAAAGGTAAAATTAGATGTAGATTTTAAATTTTATTTTTAATATGTTTTGTAATATTCTTACAAATACTTGACTTATTTAAATATTTGTTGTAAATGTTAGATACCGATAATATAATAACTGTCTATTTAATCTAAGCTTTATTTAATGTTTTTATTTAAACCACATTAATTGAAGATTCCTAATGTAAAAATTCAAAATCTTAAAAAGAGGAGAATTTCATATGAAAAATTTTTTTAATTTTAAACTTATGGTATTTTTTTTGTTACTTTTTGCATTTTCAGCATGTGAATTGGCTGACAAAGTTGAAATGATGAGAGGTCCAGCAGGGGCTAAGGGAGAGAAAGGAGATCCAGGAGAGAAAGGAGATCCGGGAGTTCCAGGAGGCCCAGCAGGAGAGAAGGGAGACCCAGGCCCAGCAGGCCCAGCAGGTCCAGCAGGTCCAGCAGGTCCAGAAGGTCCAGCAGGTTCAGCAGGTCCAGCAGGCCCAGCAGGAGCTAAGGGAGAGAAGGGAGATCCAGGCCCAGCAGGTCCAGCAGGCCCAGCAGGCCCAGCAGGAGCTAAGGGAGAGAAGGGAGATCCAGGCCCAGCAGGTCCAGCAGGTCCAGCAGGCCCAGCAGGAGCTAAGGGAGAGAAGGGAGACCCAGGCCCAGCAGGCCCAGCAGGTCCAGCAGGCCCAGCAGGCCCAGCAGGAGCTAAGGGAGAGAAGGGAGACCCAGGCCCAACAGGTCCAGCAGGTCCAGCAGGAGCTAAGGGAGAGAAGGGAGACCCAGGCCCAGCAGGCTCAGCAGGTCCAGCAGGCCCATAAAAGGAGTTTAATTTTTTACATAAATAAATAGAAATTTCAAGGTTTAATAAAATCTGAAATTATTAATTATTAATTATTGAATAGCATTTTCATCTATTATATGGGAATGCTTTATTAAGATATAAAGCTGAAATTTATTTCAAATTACTTGAGTTTTAATTTAATATTTGGTTGGTTAGTTTTATTTAAATTTTAAATATCATTTGTGTCAAGTTTTTTAGTTCTATTTTAGTTGAGATTTTATTAAGTATGTAGGTATATAAACTTATTATTTTTTGTATTAGTTTTGATAAAATCAGTTAGATCTAATATTAGATTTAAAGTTGTTAATAGATATACTATTTAAATTTTTTTATTTCCTTTTATTTGAATATTACTTGAATTTAATAAGTTAATTAGTTGTCTTATAGTCAGTTTTGATATAGCTAATATAACTAAATTGCTATATGGTTATTTTCATAATTTATTTTTATATTCCTTGATAAATTTCTTATGTTTTTGTGTTTAAATGATTTGACAATTTGATTGAGTTCTTTATAGTTTCGATAGTGTAGCATAAGCAAGTTCTTTACTAGTCTTTCTTTAGGAAAATTTATATTTATGTCATTTAACATTTAATTATAATATTATTGAGTTTATTGTTTTCAGTAATTTTTCTTTTGAAACTTTTTCAAACTTAATAACATTTCTAGTTGGAAACTGAGAACGCTTTTTAAATTCAGTATTAATTTTTTCATAATTTGTTTTGTGGTTATAAGATGATTGGTTTCTTAATGTTTTTTGTTTAGTTTATTTATAATTTTATACTTATTTATGTTATTAATAGGCTTAATTATATAATAAGCATTTAATTTTATCTAGAGTATATCTTTTTAGGTCTTGCAGTATTTTGATTAAATTGCATGAAATAATAGTTTAATATTACTTTTATAAATTTAATTATTTTTTTATGAGATACTTTCTTATAAGTGCTATTTAGTTCATCGATAATCTTTTCAAATCTTTTTCTAATATTTCTGATTTTCATATTTATCAAATTCTATATCAACAGGGGGTTTCACTTATAAACATTTCTATCTGAAAATGATAATCTAACTCGTAAAAGTAATTATTATAAAGTTTTAATATGATCATTTGATCATTGCAAATAAAGACTAGCCTACTAGCCTTATAATTATATCTTTTTTATTTATTTTATGAGATTCATAATTTTTTGATTGGTTTTATAAAATTTATACTTGTAGCATTTTATTGCTATGAAAATTTAAATATTAAAATGTTATAAACGTGAGTATTATAATGTAATATTAATTTATTGCAAGTAAAATAGTTATTTAAGATTTTCTGTGATTACTGAAATATTATTTTTCTAAACTTACAAAAATAGTATAACTAAGAACAGTAGTTTTTAGTAAAGTGTATATAAAATCAGTGATAAAAAATCAGCTTAATTATAAAAATAAATGCCAATATAATGATTAAAGGTGATATTTTAGGTACTTCTCCTATAATTAGATCATATATTATTTTTATTATCACATAGGATACTATTCCAATGCTAAGTCCAGAGCCTATACTGTAGCTTAATGGTATTAAGATTAGTGTTAAAAAGCTAGGAATAGTTTCTGTTGTATTTGTAAGATCTATATTTTTTATTCCTTTAAACATCAAAAACCCTACATATATTAGGGTAGGAGCTGTTGCACTTGATGGAACAGCAACAAACAAAGGTGCAAAGAAAATTGATATTAGGAATAATATTCCTGTTACAATTGATGTAAAGCCTGTCTTTCCTCCTTCAGCAATACCTGTGGAGCTTTCAATATAAGTTGTAACAGTAGACACTCCCAGTAGGGCACCAGCTGTAGTAGAAATAGCATCAACTAATAAAATTTTTCCAGCGTTATGGATAGTTCCTTTGTCATCTAACATATTGCCTTCTTTAGCTACTCCTATAATAGTACCTACTGTATCAAATAAATCATTAAACAATAAAATCAGAACTATAAAAACAAAGCTCCATATTTTATCTTTTGTTATATAAGAGAAGTCTAGCTTATTAAATATAGGGGTAATGGATTCATATCTTAAAACACCATCTGGTAGATATATTCCTTCAGCTTTAGCTCTTTCTTCATAAAAAAGAGCATAACTCCAAGCTATTGCTGTTGTTATAATGATTGAGTACAATATACTGCCTCTTATCTTATAGTGTGCTAAGAATATTATTGAAAAAAGTCCTATAAATGTAATATACACTTTTATATTATTAAATTGTCCAAGTCCAATAAGAGTCACTTCATTTTTAATGATAATTCCGCTATTTACAAAGCCAATGAAAGCTATAAATAGTCCTATACCAACTGAGGTAGCATATTTTAAATTCATAGGTATTGAGTTTATGATACTTTCTTTTATCTTTGTTAAAGATAGAATAATAAAAAGAATACCTTCAATAAAAACAGCAGAAAGAGCTACTTGCCAAGGAATATTCATTCCTATTACTATTGAGAAGGCAAAAAAAGCATTAAGACCCATCCCACAAGATAGTGCTAAGGGAGTGTTGGCATAAACACCCATAAGTATTGTAGAAAATGCTGATATAAAACAAGTTGCAGTTACTAAAGCTCCTGAAGGCATACCTGTATTTGAAAGTATAGCTGGATTTACGGCTATTATATAGGCCATGCTTAGGAAAGTGGTAATGCCAGCATATATTTCTTGTTTGTAATTAATAGTATTATTTTTGAATTGAAAAAGTAATGTTTCTTTCATAATAAATGCTCTTTCCTCCTTTAATTTAATATATTGTATTTTGATTTTTGTAAATAAGATAGCAAAAATAGCTTATTGAAGATAGATATCATAAAATTATATTGTAGCTTTAATCAAGCTAACCTATTTAAATTAATATAAGTATTATTTTACATTTTTAAAAAAATTTTAGTCAACTAAATTATAATAAATATAATAAATCAAATTATTTGAATCAGATGTTTTATAGTTTTATTAAAAAAATAAATAGATAAACACTCATTTAAAATTCAAACTCTATTGTGTTTTATATTAATAATAAAATTGTTCAAATTTATTACTTAAAGATTTAGGAGTTTATAAACATGTTAAAAACAAATTTTCATTGTTTATTGTTATTTATTGTTTTAGTATTGACTTATAATAATGATGGCAATGAATTTATTAATTCAACAAGTCCATAAAACGGGAAAATCTGGTAAGTAAGTACATTTTGATTTTGTAAAGGCAAGAATTAAAAATAGGATTTAGTCAAAATATTTTTGGACTAAGAAGAGCTTTTGCTTGTCTTTTTTTGAAATTGTTCTTTTTTTCTTTTTTAAAAAAGAGACTTAAAGTAAATGTTTAAGTCTCTTTTTTGAGCTTGATAAAAACTTAAATTTTTTTAAAAGTGTTTGTATGTGAATTGTCTATAAGTTTTTTCGTTATAGGGAACAGTAATTTCTTCGTTAATTATTTTTTCAGAAACTTCATCAATTTCCTTTTCTAAGGATAAAGGTATCATTTTAGGATTTTTAACAAAATTTATAAATCCTTCTTTAAGTCCATAGCTTAATCTCTTGCCCCCCCCTTCAAAGATATTTTTATTTATGTAATTAGCAGAAAGATTATATATAATGCTTTTAATATCTTTGATTGAAGATGTCAATATATTATCAGGAGCAAGATATGATTGGTCTTGATCAGATCCTATTATATAATGACCTTCTCCTAGTTCTTCTGCAACTTCAATGGCTGCAAGACCACTTGAACCTGCTGCATGATAAATAATATCAATGCCATCATCATACATTTGCTTTGCCATGTTTCTTCCAGCTTCAAAATCATTAAAATTACTTAAATAATCACTCTTAATATTTATGTTTTGATTAGCGTATCTAGCACCAGCTTCGTATCCAAATCTAAATGAGTCAATTGTTTCGTTCTTAATTCCACCCATAAAGCCTATTTTCCCTGTCTTAGAAGTTTTTGCTGCAATATATCCTACTAAAAAGGCTCCTTCTTCTGTTCTAAAAGTTATTGATGTCAAGTTTACAGGGGAAGTTATATCATTTTCATAAATAGGATCAATAATTGCATATTTTATCTCTGGTGTTTCTGATGCAGCATTAATTGCAATGTTGCTAAATTTATATCCAATTAACCAAATTAAACTAGCTCCGTCATCTTTTAACTCTTTAATATCATTTATATAGGAATCACTAGTAGACTTTTTGCCCACTGCTTCTATTCCTAAATCCTTTTCCAACTCTTTTATTGCCATCCAGGCATTTTCATTGAAGGATTTATCATCAAAGCGTCCATCAATTAGCATAGATATTTTATAAGGCTTGAATGTATTTTTAATTCCAGAACATGAAAAACAAATCATAAATAATATTAAGAATAAAATTCTTGCCATTTAGTTTTCTCTCCTTTTGAGTATTGTTACTTTATTATAGAGTAACATACATATATTTAAGTTTATATCTTTAAATAAAGAACTCCAAATTTGTGATTAGATTAAATAATTAAGTATAAGGCAGATAAGTAAATAGTTGTTAGTTTTCCTTTATTACCTTAACTATATCTCTCATTTTCATATATACCTAATTTAAAGTAAAAATACTATATAAATCTTAGAGTTAAATGATTGACTAACTTAAACAGTAATAATGCTAGGCTAGCTATAGCTGCTTTATTGATTAGTTATAAGATATATGAAGAATTAAAAAGAGTTAAAATAGACTTTATTAATTAAAAATAGGCTTAAGGCATAGATTTGTCTGAGATATGATTTATAGCATAAGTAAGTAATCAGGATTATGAGATTAATACTGTAAAAAGCTAAAAATTTAACTACTAGGTTCTTAAAAAATTTTATTTAATATGGAAAAAGATTTTGATAAATGTTCTAGTAATGATAATTTGTTGAGAGTAATTTAAGAGATAACTTAGATTATTCTTTATCTATTAAGTTTTTAATTAGCTTTGATGTCATTTTAATTAAAGCTTTTTCTACTTTAATTCGGTTGATAACAAAATTTAGGATTTTTTTGTAAAAGCATAAATAATACTTAAAATATTATTAATTGATATACTGAAGAATATTTGTGATATTTTTCAGTATAATTGATATTTTTAATTTTATAGTAATTTCTTTTAAAATTTTTGCTTATATTTAATTTTTTTATTTATTTTTTACAATAAATTAGAGAGTGGATTTATACTTAAATTAGAATATGCAAAATTCAATAAAGATTTTAAAGAAATTAGAGTACTTTGTGTATAAGTAAGTGTTTTGCATTCTTTGCATTCAGAGTTTAACTATATTATAATGGTGTTTTAAGTTGAGTATTATTATTTTAATTTGTAGTATTATGTAATAATAAAATGTAAAATTTTACGATAGGAGATATTTTGAAAAGTAAAATTGTAGATAAAGATTCTAATTTACCTAGGATTCAATCTACTATGGTTGATCATATTAATGTTAGTGAGGATTATATGAATATTTATGATATACAGAAAGAATGTCTTAAAGAACTTTTGGGAGATTGTGAGATAGGTCAGAGGAATGGTAATTATGAGGGAGGAGGATTGAGTAGTTTAGATTTTGATGTTTTTGAAAGTACAACAGAAATTGAAAGTCAGAGAGGCATTTTAAGAGTTATACGCAATGAAGATAAGACTGTAAATATATGCTTTAAAGGTAAAGTTGAAGAGTAGGAAATTTATTTTATGTTTTACTTTTATTTTCTTTAGTTGTTATGTTAATTTCTTTTTATAAATTTATTTGTATTTTTTAAATCAAGTATTTTTAATTTGAAGCAATA